>CAYJOG010000115.1:0-7766 GCA_964371695.1 uncultured bacterium | reverse complement strand
CAACTGATACGGCCCGCTCAACCCCTGGCCCTGAATGCGGTCCAGCGCCTGGGTGTGTCCCACCTGGGCGGCAAAGGCCAGCACGGTGGCCTTGCGGTGGGTGTATTGGGCCTTCAGGCCGCTGAGCGCACGGGTGTAGGTAAAAAACTCCCCCGCGCTGGCGGTGGTGGTGTAATCCCCCAGCACAAAATCCAGCAGCTTGCGGGTCACCCGCACATAGAGTTTGCCCAGGGGCACGGCGTCGTAACTGGTGTGCGAGGTGTCGCCATAAACGGGGTAATAGGCGTCGGGCGCGGGGGTGGCGCTGGCGGTGGCGTCTGAGCGGCGGCGCTCGCTGTCATAACTGGCCTCCAGCAGCGTGACGCCCTTGATCTTGCCCAGGGCATAAAAACTGGCCTTGCCCACGCCATAAGGCCCCCGGTGAAAGTCGTCCATGATCTCAAGCGGCGCAATGGCCCCCTGCACGTTGAAGTTGCCCGCCACGATGTCCGCCAGACCCACGAGGAAAAAATCATCGGCCGGGCCGGTGGGCTGCGGATCGGTGGGGTTGTTCAGCACCACGGGGGTCTGCGTGGTGAGCACTTCTCTTCCGGCGCTGTCGGCGTAACTCAGCAACACCGGCTCCATGCCGGTGAACTGCACCACGCCGTCGCGGTCAAACCACGTGCCGATGGCATAGGGCATGGTGGCCTTGAACACGCCGGGCAGGTCGGTTTCCTTCAGCGTCAGGCTTTCTTCATCCTGCCCCTTCAGCCGCAACGTGGCGCTCACCTGCTCAGTGGCGGGCGCGCCGTCGTGGTCCAGGTCCGGATCGTGCAGCGTGAGTGTCATTTCGCCGGTGGGGCCTGCTTCCAGCGTGGTGTGGCCCTGTTTGAGCACATGGCGCGCCTGACCCGACCAGAACGGCAGATAGGCCAGCGTGGCCCCGGATTTCAGCAACAGCGGGGCATTGTCGGCATAACGCACCGTCACACCCAGGTCCGCCAGACCACTCAACACGTCGTCTGCGGCCTTGCCTTTGCCTGCGGCCACAGCCACCAGCCCCTTGAACACACCGGGTTTGTTGGTTTCCTTAAGCCGCACCTGCTCCACATCGCCCTTCATGGCTTTGTTTTTGTGGCCGGGTTTGGCCGTGCCTGCAGCGAACTCCACGGTGAGCGTGTCGGTGCCGCCCTTTCCGTCGGTGTCCCTGTCCAGGTCCACCACCGTCACGGAAAGCGGCCCGGCGCTGTAAAGCACGCGGGGCAGGCGGCTGTCCTTGCCCCGACCATCGGCCAAGTGAATCACCGCGTCGCGGCCAGGGTGGAACGTGAGTTTTCCCTTTGTGGGCAAACCGGGATAATCCAGCTTGAGCACCACGTCCGCGCCGCCCAGCACCTCCACCGCGCCGTTGCCCGGTTTGGCCTGGGTGTGGTGGGTGAGCAGGGTGGCCTCATAGGCTCCTTCGCGGGTCTGCATGAAAACGGCTTTTTCCTTTTCACCGCCCGGAGCGGTCCACCAGCCCTCCAGTTTTTGAGGCGCGTTGTTCCAATACTTCAGGCCGTCCCCCGACAACACCACCTGGGTGGCTTCGTTCAGCGCAAGGCGGTTGCCCGAAAGCGTCCTGCTGGCGGCGACAACCGTCACCGTGGGGTCGTCCAGCACCTGCACCCGCGCCGTGAGGGTTTTGGGCTGCGGGCTGGGCCAGGAGACTTCATCGGTGTATTCCGCCACCAGAAAATCCCCCGGCTCCACCGCCATGGAGCCGGTGAGGTCGGGCTTGAACCCCACCGGCAGGCGGCCTTCAAACTCGCCGGGCACGTGGGTTTCGTCAAATCGCACTGTTTCTTCATAACCACTCGGATCGGAGCGAACGGTAAGAATGACAAAATCGGTGGCGGGCAGGGCGTCTTCGTCCAGGTTCAGGTCCTTGAGTTGAAACACCACTTCGGTGGGGCCACGCACCGCGCCCTTCACGCCCGACACGCTGAGCTGCGCCGGACTGGCGGCGTCGTAGACCCACCGGCGCGTGACGGGGGCCCAAGGATGCACGTTGTTTTTGTCTTCCAGTTCCACCGCCAGACTGTCCGCCCCCAGCAGAGACACCCGGCCGTCGCTGATGAGCGGTTGGCCATAAAAAGTCATGAACGTGACCTCAAAAACCCCCGGCGTGGCGGTTTCTTTGGCCAGGGCGCGCTCCATGTCGCCCCGGTAGGTGCTCAGCAGCACTTCCACCGAGTCCGTTTCGCCTTTCAGATCGTGGTCCAGGTCATAATCCGAGAGCAGCAGGGAGACGTTTTTTTCCAGCGGCAGGCCGAACACTTCTTTTTTGCCATCCCGCAGATAGGCGTGGGCATCATGGGCCGACTGAAGCGGCAACACCGCCGAGAGTGTTTTGCCGGTGGCCGAGGCGAGGTCCAGATAGGAAAAAGTCGCCGCGTCTTCCGCCGCCAGTTCCAGCCGCCCGTTGTTGCGCTGGGCCACGCCGTGGGCCGTGGGCAAAATGGCCTCGAAACGGCCGGGGATCACCGTCTCGGCCAGCATCAGCACACCCTTGTCACCGGCACGGGTTTCAAACAACACGGGCACGGTGTCGGTCTTGGCCGCCCCGTCTTCGTCTTCGTCCTGATCCAGCACCCGCACCAGCAGGCCGCCCTCCTGGGGAACCACGTAGGTCAGCTGATCACTGCCGTCGGCCAGGTGCGCCGTGAGCCGCCCGGTCTGGGCCAGACGAAAAGACGCCGCCACCGACTGAAGGGGTTTGCCGCCGCCCGGGGTGTCGTCTGAAAAAATCGCCGTCACCGTGTCGCGGGAACCGGCCTCCAGAAACCCGTTGCCGGGAACAAAGCCGCCCTCTGCCTTTTGCGCTGTCACGTCGGCGGCATACAGACCCGGCCGCAGCGGCCAGAGTGTGAGTGTTTCTGCGTCGCCCAGGCCGGTCTGCAACACCACCCGCAGTTGCGGGGCGGTCTGGTCCGGGTCTTCCACCAGCAGCCGCAGGGGTTCCTGATAATCCGCCAGGGGCGTTTTTTTGCCTCCCCTGACAAATGTGAGGCGGGCCAAAGTTTCCTGCGTGTTGCGAAATCCGGCGTGCGCGCCTTCATAAAATGGCACCGGCGCTGACGCAAAAACCTGCGCCCCCGCCAGCCACGCCCCCATCCACAGGGCAAACACCGCAACAAACTTTTGCCTCATGCCACCAGCCTTTGCAGACAAGCCGCCAGAGACTGGGCCGCCCTGGCCCGGTGGCTGATGGCGGCCTTAACCGCAGCGGGCAACTGGCCAAAGGTCTGCTCATGTCCCTGGGGAACAAACAGGGGGTCATAACCAAAGCCGCCTTCTCCCTGTGGACTCAGGGCGATTTCGCCGTCCACCTGCCCGGAGACCTCTGCCAGCACCCGCTCCCCCTGCACCAGACACATGGCGCAGAAATAATGGGCGCGGCGGTGGGTGACGCCCGCGAGTTTTTGCAGCAAAAGGGCGTTGCGGTCTTTATCGGTCAGGGCCGGGCCGCCGGGTACTTCTCCAAATCGGGCGCTCAACACCCCCGGCGCACCGCCCAGGGCATCCACACACAGGCCGCTGTCTTCTGCTAACACGATATAAGGCAACCGCGCGGCATAAGCCAGGGCCTTTTGCCGGGCGTTTTCGGCAAACGTGGCCCCGGTTTCTTCCACGTCAGGACAAGCCGCCTCAGGAAAATCCTTCAGGCCCTTCAGCACCACGGGCACACCCGCCAGCAGGGGCTTCAGTTCCTCAACCTTATAAAGGTTGCCGGTGGCCAATATCAGACACGGAAAATCGGGCATTTCGCCGGGTCAGTTTATACGAATCCAGCCCAAAGTTTGCACTTTTGTACGCCCCGTTGGCGCCCTGTCAGACAGCCGTTTCATACCGCCCATTGACCCCTTCTTTTTGCACCCTTACGCTGACCGGGTGAAACAATTGTTCGCGTATCGCACATGGGTGCTGAGCCTGGGCTTTGCGGGTGTGCTGGTGGCGGGGGGCTGCCAGATGACCAGGGTCTCCTCCAGCGGTGGCGGCCAGCCTGGGGCGCTCAGCGGCAGCCAGAACGCAGGCAAGGACAACCCCCGTTTCACACAGAGCAAGCCCAAACAGAACCGTCTGGAAAACCTGAGCATTCACATCACGCCGCCCCTGCCCACCGAAGGCGTCCCCACCCTTGAGCCGCCCCTGGCCCTGGCTTTTTCGGGACTGCCCGAAAAAGTGCGCCGCACCCTCACCCCCTGGCTGGACCTGATGCCCCTGGCCTGGCCCATTGCCGGGGCGCACCTCTCTGGCCGCGACAACCACCTACCCGGCGCGCCACGGGCCTATCGCAAGGGGTTTCACGAGGGCCTGGATTTTTATGGACGTATTTACACCGGCGCAGGCGTGGACATTGGCACACCCGCCCTGGCGGTGGCCGATGGCGTGGTGATTCGTGTGATCAGGGACTACACCGAAATGACCCGCGACCAACACCGCAAACTGCTGGCCGATCAGAACTGGAAAGACCTGACGGCCCCCATGGCGCTGGACCAGTTGCGGGGCCGTCAGGTGTGGGTGCGGCTGGGGCCTGTGGTGCAGGGAAAATCCCGCGTGGCGCGATATTGCCACCTGAGCGCGGTGGCGGCGGAACTCCAGCCCGGCAGCCCCGTCAAAAAAGGGCAGGTGATTGGCGCGGTGGGCAACACCGGCACCACCAACGGCGTGCTGGGCACCCGCCTGGACGCCCACCTGCACTTTGAACTGCGATATGGCTTTTATGACAACACCTATCTCCCCCGACCAGCGGCCATGCCAGTGGACGATTTTGTGGGCGAGGGCCTGAGTTTTGCCGAATCCCGTCAGGCGGTGGGGCTGCTGTTTCTGGGCCGCCCCGCCCTGCCCGTGACACCGTGAAAACTTTTGACGCCATGGTGCTGGCCGCCGGTGAAGGCCGCCGGTTAAAACCCCTCACCGATCAACTGGCCAAGCCCCTCATTCCCCTGCTGGGCCAGACCCTGCTGCGCCGGGCTGTGGACCGCGTGGCGGCAGAGGGTCCGCAGCAGGTGGTGGTGAACACCCACTATCACGCAAAGGCCATCGCCAGGGCGGTTGAAAACATGGCCGGTGTGCGTGCGCCCCTGCGACTGAGCCATGAAGAAATCGTGCTGGGCCCCCTGGGAGGGATTCGCCACGCCCTGCCCTTTTTTGAAAGCGACTGGCTGCTGGTGCATAACGCCGACGCCTATCTGGACACCTCGCCCGCCAACCTGACCGCCGCCCTCAAAAACCCGCCCGCGCCCGTGGTGTTCTGGTGTACCGCCGTGCCCGCCTATTGCCCACAAACCCTGGGCATCGACGCCGAAAACCGCGTGGTGAGCGTGGGCGGCAAAGGGCCGGACGCTGCGCTCGCGGTGGCGGCGCGGGGTTTTCTGGGGCTGAGCCTGTGGCACATTCCCACGCTGAAAAAAGTGCTGGAACCCCTTTCTGGCCAGACCCCGCTGGACCTGGCCCCCCATGTGTTGCCCGAACTCTTCCGCCAGGACCTCACCATTCAAACCCTCATCCACACGGGTTATTTCTGCGACGTGGGCACCCCCCAGCGCCTGCTTGCTCACCACCGCCTGCTGCTGGAGGGCAAGCTGGGAGAAACCTTTCCCTTCCCGCCCCGCAAAAAGGGTCTTTACATCGGCCCCTTCGTCAAGGCGCACCCCAGCGTGAAATTCAAAGCACCGGTTTATGTGGAACCCCACGTGGAGATTGGCGCAAATGCGGTCATCGGACCTTATGTGTCCCTCAGCCAGGGGGTAAAAATCGGCGCGGGGGCGGTGCTGAGAGACTGTCTTGTTTTTGAAGGCGCCACGGCGGCAGAGAACGAAAAACACAGAGACGCTTTGCTTATTGGCTAGGGCAAAGCCAAGCTTGATGTAGTCAAAAAATGAGGTGCCGTCATTTGCCCCCTCCCTGAGGGAGAGGGCAGCCGCAGGTTGAGCAGAGCGAGACCCAAGGCGGGTGAGGGGGAGCGGCTGGTTTTTCCCAAACCCCTGTTTCGGCAGGCGTTTTCTTTCCCCCCTCACCCGGCTGAGACCTCACCTTCGTTTGGTCCCAGCCTGCCCTCTCCCTCAGGGAGAGGGCATTTTCAGACGGCTTTCTGCGTCTACGTTCAGGAAGATTTTGCTCTGACTCCCTCCATCCTCAACTCCAGACCTGTTTTTTTCCGGCCCAGGGCCACCTTCACACCCAGCGGCAACAAACCCTGATGCGCGCCGTGGCCAAAGTGATCCGTGCGCAGCACCGGCACACCCAGTGACAAAATCCTGTGGCGGAAAACGTCTTCAAACTCAGGGCCGAATTTGACTTTGGGTCTGTTAATAAAGTCCCTCCTGGACTTTATTAACTCACCGCCATCGGGGGCAAAGCCCCCTTGGCGGGCAAAAACCTCAGTGTTTTCAACACTTCGGTTTTTGGGGCGGGACATCCCTGTCCCGCAAGAGCCTGTTTCTATGACACCCTGTTCCACATGGTGCAATTCAGAAACAGGCTCTTCGGGCTTTTCGCAGCCGGTGAAATCGCCCCACACCACCGCCACCGCCCGCTTCAGCACACCCGCCCCCTTCAGGGCCATGAGGGCGCGGTCCACCTGATACGGTTCCTCGTCAATGTCTTCGAGGCACAACACAAACCGTCCCGGCTGGTTTTGCCACAGCGGGCCCCCCAGGGTGCTGGCCAGCACCGTGAGGTTGCCCCCCAACAATTCTGCCTGGGCGGGCAGGCGCGTGGTGTCGCCCAGCCACCGGCCCTTGAGTGAAACCGCCACCGGCCCCGGCTCAAGCAGCAGGCGAAAAGCCTGAAGGCTCAGCGGGTCTCGCCCACTCGCGATCCCCCCCGTGTGGGGGCCCAAAAATGACGGCCCCAGGCGGTGTTTGCGCCACAACAGGTGCAGCGCCGTGATGTCGCTGTAACCCAGCACCGATTTCAAAAACCGGGGGCGCGCCCGGCTGAGTTTTTTGTCCAGTTCCAGCGCCACCTCATAGGCCCCCAGGCCCCCCCGCGCCGCCCAGCCCAGGGCCGGGCCGGGGTGTCGCAGCAAAGCCTGCACCGTGGCCACCCGCTGCGCAAGTGCGTCCAGAAAAGTTTCATCCGGCTCAGGCTGGCGCATCGTATTTTTCACTTCCAGCCCCAGTTTCTGACGCAGCACCGCCGCGCCGTCCAACACCACCGCCCGCGACTGGGGATAACTGGGCGAAATCACAAACATGGCCATGTTGCGCAGACCGGGCCAAGTGTGTTTTTCAGAATGTGCGGCCAAGCGCCACCAGCCTTTCCGCCGCTTCTTCGGGGTGCTCCACCACGGTGAGTTGTGTGAAGGTGCGCAGCAGTTGCACCTGTTTGCGGGCATATTGACGGGTGCGGGTGAGAATCGCCCGCAGGCATTCGGCCTCGGTCATTTCTCCCAGCACCAGCGCCACCACCTCAGGGTAACCGATGCTTTGCAACGCCGGTGCGCTGGCGGACACCCCAGCCTCCAGCATCCGCCGCACCTCCTGCACCCAGCCCTCCTGCAACAACCGCTCGGTGCGCTCGCCAATGCGGCGGTGCAGTTCTTCTTTGGAGGGATTCAGGAAAACCCCCTTCACCAGCCAGCGGTTTTCTTCCCGCTGCTGAAATGAAGGCCCCTGCCCCGTGAGGTGCAAAATCTCCAGGCCCCGCACCACACGCAACTGATCATTGGGGTTAATTTTTTGCGCCCAGGCCGGGTCGGCGGCGGCCAACGCATGGGCGGTGGCATCGTCGGGGCG
>CAYJOG010000114.1:0-7867 GCA_964371695.1 uncultured bacterium | reverse complement strand
CGTGACCTCACATCTGTTCGGTCACGGTCTGCCCTCTCCCTGAGGGAGAGGGCAAAGACTGGCCTCGCCCTTTGTCTACGTCAAATGTGAATTTGCTCTAAAACAGGCTCTCAGGCTTTTGCGGCTGCGGCTTGCCGCAACAAAGGTGTTTTGTTATCCTGTGTGACACGGGGCAGAGTCTCCGGGGGAATAACAACAACAAGCACGTCCACAGGGAGGTAAGTCAGATGGCCATCATGGTTGCCACGGGCGCGGGGTTTAACACCACACGCACCATTTCACAGATCCGCGAAAACTCCAGCCTCACCGCCAGCCACACGCTGCGCGACGTGGTGGACGAGGTGAAGCAGAAATCCGTGGAAGGACTGACCGGAAAAGAGTACCGGACCATGACCAACCGCGCGGTGACCACCGACAACCGCGTGAACGTGGTGCTTTAACGCCCCACCGGTTTCTGACAAACCAAGCGCACCACCTGATCGCCTTCACCCTTCTGCAAAAACATCTCCACCTCAAAACAGGCCGCCACCTGGGGGTCTTCAAACACGGTGCGGGGCTGGCCATCGCACAGCAGGCGGCCCTGACTCAGCACCACCACCCGGTCAAAACGCCGGGCCGCCAGTTCCAGATCGTGCATGGCCACCAGCAGCGTCACACCACTGGCCGAAAGCTCATCCAGCAGGTCCAGCAGGTCCAGCGTGTGGCGAATGTCGAGCGCGGTGGCGGGTTCATCCAGCAGCAGCAGCGGCGCGCCCTGGGCCATGGCGCGGGCCAGCAGCACCCGCTGGCGCTCGCCCCCCGACAGGCTGGGCAGCAGACGGCGGGCCAGGTCTGACACGCCGGTGGCCGCCATGGCCTGGGTGATTTCGGCCCTGGCCTGGGCGGGAGAAAGCCCCTCGCGGGAATACAACCCCTGGGCCACCACCTCTTTTACCGTCAGTTCAAAGCCAAGGTGGGTCTGCTGGGGCAGATAGGCCAGTTGCCGCGCCAGCGCCTTGCGCCGGTAGGCATTCAGGTTTTTGCCCCCCACCCGCACCTCACCGCTGCTGACGGGCCAGATGCCCGCCAACACCCGCAGCAGGCTGCTTTTGCCCGCCCCGTTGGGGCCCACCAGGGCCACCTTTTCGCCGGGCGCGAGCGACAGGTCCAGGCCGTGCAGAATCTCCCGGCCCGACGGCACACGGGCGTGCAGGCGGCCCGCCTGAAGCACGGCCCCGCTCACCATGCCTCCTGTTTACTGCGCACCAGCAGCCACAAAAAGAACGGCACCCCCACCAGCGATGTGAGAATGCCCACGGGGATTTCCGTCTGGCGACTCAACAGGCGCGAGGCCAGGTCTGCCGCCACCAGAAAAAACGCCCCGCCCACCACGCAGCAGGGCAACAGACGCCGGGCCGAGGGGCCGGTCACCAGCCGCAGCATGTGGGGCGTCACCAGACCCACAAACCCCACCGCACCGCACACGCTCACAGCGGCCCCGGCGGTGAGCGACGTGAGCACCAGCAGCCAGAACCGCAGCCGCCGCACCGCCACGCCCCCCGACAGCGCGTGTTCGTCTCCCAGCAACAGCACGTCCAGGGGCCGGTGCAGACTCAGCAACACCGCGCCCCCCGCCACCATGGGGACCATGCCGGTGTAAAGGTGTTCCCAGGTGCGGGCCTCGGCCCCGCCCGCGAGCCAGAAAAGAATCTGCCGCACCTGGGCTTCTTCGGCCTTCAGCAGCACCAGACTCATGAGCGCCACGCAGAATGAGCCGATGGCCACGCCCGTGAGCAAAAGCGACGTGGTGGTGGCCTGTCCCCCCAGGTTGGCCACCCCCAGCACGGTGAAGGTGGCCAGCATGGCCCCCACAAAAGCCAGCAGCGGCAGCGCCCACACGGCGTGGGCGGCCACGCCGGTGTAAATCGCCAGCACGGCCCCCAGCGCGCCGCCCGCGCTCACCCCCAACAGGCCGGGGTCGGCGAGGGGGTTTTTGAAGGTGGCCTGCATCACCGCGCCGCACAGCGCGAGCGCGCCGCCCACCAGGGCCACCAACAGCACGCGGGGCAGGCGCACGTCCATGAGAATGGTGCGGTAGACCGGGTCGCTCAGGTGTCCCAGGCCCCGCATCTCGCGCCAGAGGGTGCGGGTGACATCGGGATAGGGAATGGTGACGGTGCCCAGGCCGCAGGCCACCGGCATCAGCAGCACCAGCGCCGCCAGCAACAACCAGAACACACCGCGCCTGGGCATGGGGGGCATCCTAGCAGCGTGCCAGGACGTTTAATGCCGGGCCTGACGCTGTTTCTGCCGTCGCCTCAATACGACAAAGACTCTCCCACGCCGCCGAGGTCGTCGTCGTCCTGCGCCTGACCGGCCTCCTGTTCGTTCAGGGGGCGGGTGTGGCGGCTGCGGGATCCGCGGCGCAGGAACGCGGGCAGATCCAGGTCGTCCCGGCTGGGCTTGGGGGCTGTGCGGAAGGGGTCGCTGGCGGTTTCGCGGTTTTTCACCGGCTCGCGCTCCACGGGGGTTTCCACCACAGGTGCGGGGGCCGGGGCTTCCATCACCGGCGAGTCGGCCACCGGGTTGGGAATGGCCATCCGCGCCCGTTCGGGAGCGGCCTCATAGGTGTTTGCCACGGGCGCAGCGGTGGCGCGGCCCGGCACGGCGGCGGTCAGGCCCTGGCTCTCTGCCGAAAGCCCCGTGGCCACCACGTACACGCGGATGTGTTCCCGCAGGCTCTGGTTATAAACCACGCCGTGTTTGATGGCGGCGTCGGTCTGGGCATGTTGGCGCATGTATTCCAGCACCTCGCTCACTTCGCTCAGACCCAGTTCTTCCTGGCTGGCCATGATGTTCACCAGCAGGCCCCGCGCCCCATAGGGGGGCACCTCCTGCAAACTGTTGGCGATGGCCATTTTGGCGGCCGTGGTGGCGCGGTTGCTGCCGGTGCCCTGGCCAATGCCAAAGGTGGCGAAACCGCTGGTTTTCATGATGGCCCGCACGTCGGCGAAGTCCATGTTGATTTCACCCGGAATGGTGATGATGTCGAGCACGCCATGCACGCCCTGGCGCAGCACTTCGTCGGCCAGGCGGAACGCCTCGGTGACGCTGGTGCGGTCGCTGGCTTCGTCCAGCAGGCGATTGTTGTCGGTCACGATCATGGCGTCCACGTTTTCCATCATTTCGCGGATGCCCTGCTCGGCGATGCGCCGCCGCTTGGGGCCTTCAAAGCCAAAGGGCCGGGTGACCACGCCGATGGTCAGCGCCCCCAGCTCGCGGGCGATGCGCGCCACCACGGGGCTGGCCCCGCTGCCGGTGCCGCCCCCCATGGCGCTGGCGATGAATACGAGATCCAGGCCGTGTTCTTCGCCGCCGGGGCCGCTTTTCAGCGCCTGGGCAATGCGGTCTTCTTCTTCAATGGCCGAAAGACGGCCCTTTTCGGGGTCGCCGCCGGTGCCCAGGCCCTTGGTCACCTCGCGCCCGATGCTGATGGCCGAGCGGGCCTGACTGCGGGAAAGCACCTGCTGATCGGTGTTCACCGCGATATATTCCACACCTTCGCGGGCACAATGCTGCACCATGCCGTTGATGGCGTTGCAACCGCCCCCACCAATGCCGATTACCTTGACCCCTACCCGTTTGCTGGCTGTTTCCGTCAACATGTTTTTTGCTCCTTCGGCTGGCCAAAGACTGAGCTGCCGATTATAGAATTTTTCTGATGAACCTTTTGACCCTTTTATGGCACGGCTCGCCGAACCGGATGTTTTCGGGGCGTCGTCCACAGTGGGTTATGTTATCAGCTCTGTGGGCAGCACTGTGGAGCATAGTCGCCCCTCCCGCCAGCGCCACGGCGCAATACAAACGCCACACCGACACCCGCACCGGCCTTTCTTATGAACTGCCCGGCCACTTCAAGGCCGCCCGCTCACCCGACCGCGCCTCTTTGTTGTGGCAACCCCCCGGCGCGACAGAAAGTGAAGGTTTCGCCCACTTTCGCAGCCCCATGCCCAAGGGCGTGAGCACACAGGGCGTGCTGGACGCCCTGGTGGGAGACCTGACCCGCAACCAGATTCTCAAAGACGTGGCCCAGCACAACACCTGGGTCCTGGGGGGCCCTGGCGTGAGGCTGGCGGGCAGCGTGCCGCCCCCCGACGGCCCCCTGGGCCTGCGGGCCCTGGCCCTGGTACACAACGGCTGGATGCACCTGTTTGTGCTCACCTTCAAACCTTCAGAGGAACCCTTCATGGCCACGGCCTTTGCCGTGTTCGAGCACTCCTTGCAGCAACGGGCCACGTCCGCGCCCCGCACCGGGGGACTCACACCGCCCCCCAAAACCGAAGACGGCCGCCCGGTGCTGCACCTCAGCCCCATCCCCAACCCCGCCGCCTGGCCCACCGGCAGCATGGGTGAACAGGTGCGTCAGGAACTCCAGCGCCTGCTCAAAAAAGAGGGCCGCTACCGGCTGGCCGAAAAAGCCCCCTGGGAGGTGACGGTGGTGATCAGCGAGGTGTTTGAAATGGAGGGGACGCCCTATGAAGAAAACACACTCCCGCGCCTGGAGGCCATGGCGCGGCTCACCGTGACGTTGAGCCAGAACGGCGCAAAGGTGTTTGAGGGCGACTTCAGCCACATCGACCACGGCCAGGAGGGCGAGGTGCTGCCCTATGGGGGCCGGGACCTGTTCACCTATGCAGATGAGCGCGAGCAGGGCCTGAGCCGCGCGCTCAGCCGCAACCTGCAAAGTCTGGTGGAACTGTTGCGCCAGCGGGTGAAGGTGCAGGGGCGCGTGGTGAGCGTGTCGGGACGCGAGGCGGTGATCAACCTGGGGGCCAGGGTGGGGCTTGCCCCTGGCCACACCGTGCTGCTGCAAAAACCCGGCACGGGTTTTCAGACCGCCGAGGTGCTGTGGACCAAACCCCTCTACGCCGCCATCCGCACGCTGGAGGGCACGCCCGGCCCCGGCGCAGCGGTGTGGCTGACCGAGTAAAGGATGAAGCTGGAGGTTGGGAAAAGAACCCCTGACAAAATCAATTTTGTCAGGGGTTCTTGCGGGCCTGGATGGCCCGCCTCGAAAACCGGAGGGTCACAGACCCGCAGGTTTTCGCGCTCGAACCGGGAATTCATTTCCCGGTTCGGCGCTGACAAAACTCCAGGGAGGGAGTTTTGTCAGGGGTTCTAAGACAGAAGGGCCACGGTTTTCCGGCCTTTGCGCCAGGGCCGCAGCCGTTCACGACGAACGGCAAGGCCAATTAATCCAATGAACATTCCGCTGTTTTGAATGTTCATTGGTATAACATGCCCGGCCATGGATTTGTCCTGGCTCAAAAACCTGCACAGCGCCGAAGAACTGCTGCACATGCTCAAGCAGTGGGACGTGCTGGCCTATGCCGTGTTGTTCGGCATCATCTTTGCTGAAACGGGCCTGCTGGCGGGGTTCTTTTTTCCGGGAGACTCACTGCTGTTCGTGGCGGGTTTTGCCGCGTCGCCCCATGTGGGGGTGCTGAACCTGGGGTTGCTGATTCCGCTGTTGTTCATTGCGGCGGTGACGGGTGACGCCGCCGGGTTTCACCTGGGCCGCGTGACGGGCCCCAAGGTGTTCAAACGGCCCCGGTCGTTGTTGTTTCACCCAGAGCACATCGCCCGCACCGAGCGGTATTTCGAACGCTACGGCGGAAAAACCATCATCCTCGCCCGGTTTGTGCCCATTGTGCGCACCTTTGCGCCTTTTCTGGCGGGTGTGGGCAACATGCGTTATGTCCGGTTTCTGAAGTTCAATCTGGTGGGGGGGCTGGTGTGGACAACGGGCATTCCCACCATCGGTTACTTTCTGGGCAACAACCCGTGGGTGAAACACAACCTGGAAAAGGCCGTGCTGGGCATCGTGTTTTTGTCCATCGTGCCCATGATCGTAGAGGTCATCCGCCACAAGCTGCACCCCCCTGCCCCCGCCGAAGAAGCGGTGCGCGAAGACCTGAGCGAGCAGGATTTCCGGTAGTTGGGTGCTGCTGCACCCTGTCCCGGAAAATTCTCAATAAGCCACCGTGAATTTGCCCGACAGTCCGTCGTAGACCAACAGGCATTGCCCAAGAATGTCTCGTCCGATCAACAGATCAATTCCCTGCACGCCAATGGTGGAAGCCATGGCGCGCACAAAAGCGAATGGTTTGGGCTGCTCACTCCGGCACGGGATGGCAAGACTTATCGCGTGAATATCCACCGTGTGGCCAGTTGGACCACTGCTGGGAGTAAGCATTTTTCCCTGATCAATCACCCGTGGTTTCACCTCCCGGATGACCCTGTCACTGATGCAAACGCCGCTTGCTCCCGTATCGATCAAGGCGTCATATACCAGAACACGGGGCAACGGCTGCCCATGCTGCTGAAAATGCGCGGCAAGTGGTCCATCCACACTGACGTGTACCCGGATAAGCGGTCCCTGGGCCGGATCAATGTCACCTACGAAGTAGGGCATGGGCTGACAATTCCACCCGTGAAGGTGTAGACGGTTTCTCTTGCCTCGATTTTTTTTACCATGAAGGGGGCCGTGCCAAATTTTTCAGTCCCCACCCGCAATCCATCTTCAAAAGAAGAAAACACACCCGCGACCTCGGTTTCCCGAATCAGAACAAACTTGCCTTCTTCGCCGTTGCTCAGTAAAGAGGGCAGTTTTTCCTGATAGGTCTCCATCTCTTTGGCCAAACTTTGCATGGAGCAAGTGTAACCGCTTTTTCAAAATGGACCAAAAAGAGCGGCCACGATGCACCGGAACGAACAAAACTTAGCTATTGGATTTTTTTTCTCCCGGCAACCACACACCAAACGTGCTGCCCTTGCCCACCACGCTTTTGAGCGACACGCGGCCACCGGCTTTTTCCACGATGTTTTTCACGATGCTCAGGCCCAGGCCCGTGCCGCCGCTTTCGCGGCTGCGGTGTTCGTCCACCCGATAAAACCGCTCAAACACCCGCGCCTGTTCGGGCTGGGGAATGCCGATGCCCGTGTCGGCCACGCTCAGCAGCACCCCCTCGTCCTCAGCCGCCACACACACGCGCACCTCGCCGCCCTGTGTGTATTTCATGGCGTTTTCAATGAGGTTGCCCGCCACCTGCACCGCCTGCTCGTGGCTCAGCGGCACCCAAAGCGGCGCGGCGGTGTCGCAGGTGAGCTGGTTGGTGTTGCCGGGCCAGTCTTTGTGGCACAGCTCATGCACCACGGCGCTGAGGTCGCACCGCTCGGTGGCGGCCCCGCCGGGTTGTTCGGTTTTGGCCAGCACCAGCAGGTCTTCGGTGAGCCGCCGCAGGCGCTGGGCTTCGTTCTTGAGGATGTCCACAAAACCCCGCACGCCTTCGGGCAGGTGATCTTTTTTGCTCTCCAGAATATCCACCGCTCCCACGATGTGGGCAATGGGCGTGCGCAACTCGTGGCTGGCGTTGTGTACAAAATCCAGCCGCACCTTTTGCAGCCGCCGCAGCTCGGTTTCGTTTTCCAGAATGATCACCACCAGCGGGTCTCGCCCCGTGGGGTTCACCTGATTGAGCCTGGCCCGCAACACCACGTGTTCGGGGGTGAACTCTTCGAGCACCAGGGTCTGGGCTTCGTGGGTGTCAAAACAGTCCTTCACCGCCTGATGCAGCACGGGGGCGCGCAGCAGGTGCAGCAGCGGCTCGCCCACCCAATGACGCTGGGGGTCTCCCCCCAGGCTGGCGGCGTGGCGGTTGAGGTAATTGATAAGCCCCTCTGGCGTCACGGCCACCACGCCGTCGGGCAACGTGTTGGTGACCTGATTGAGAAACGCCAGCGACACGCGGGGCAGGGCGGCCCCCGCCTCGGCGCTCACTGTTTGGGCGGGCATGGCCCACCGCCGCCAGCGCCGGGCCACGCGCCC
>CAYJOG010000113.1:0-7869 GCA_964371695.1 uncultured bacterium | reverse complement strand
AATAAAAAAAACACACAAACACATTTTTTTAATTCCGGGGGGGCGCCCCCCCCCCGCCCCACTGAAAAAGGGAAAAGAGGGGTTTGCCTATGTTTGACTGGATTCCCGCTTCAGCCCTCCGGCCTGAAATCTGCGCCTATCCCAACTGGCCCGTAAAAACACGCTTCGAGGGGCCTGTCATGAACACCGGCTTTGTCTTGCCGGGCCACTCGATGCACAAATCCCCGCCCAACAGGCTCACGGTCACCGACTGGTCCACCACGCCCCTCAGCATGGCCGCCACCGCCGTGGCGCAGGCTCCCGTGCCGCAAGCCTGGGTCTCACCCACGCCCCGCTCAAATACCCGCATGGTGATGTGACCCCTGTCCCGCACCACCGCAAACTCCACGTTGGTTTTTTGCGGGAACAGCTTGTGGCGCTCCACCAGCGGCCCCACGCCCAGCACCAGTGCATCGGTGATTTTGGTTGTGAAATGAATGGCGTGGGGGTTGCCCATGCTCACGCAATTGAACAGATAATCCTTGCCGCCCACCTTCACTTTCAGGTCCAGCACCGGCTGTTTGTCGCTGAGCACGGGAATCTGTCTAGGCGACAGGCGCGGGCGGCCCATGTCCACCTTGACTGTGGCGTCGGCATCGTGGTGTTCCAGCAATGTCACCGTGACCATGCCGCTGGGGGTTTGCACCGGCATGGCCGCACCCGGCTTGAGCAGACCCTGATCGGCCAGAAAATGGGCGAACACCCGCACACCGTTGCCGCACATGCCCGGCTCGCTGCCATCGGCGTTGTGGATATGCATGTGCAGCGGCGCGCGGGTTCCCTTGAGCACCCAGATGACACCATCGCCCCCCACGCCGGTGTGGCGGTCGCACAGGGCGGCGGCCTCGGCGGCGCTGAGAAAAATGCCCCGGCGGCGGGCATCCAGCACGATGAAATCGTTGCCCAGACCGTGATATTTGTGAATGGGCAGCGGCGTGTTGCGCCGGGCGCTCATGGCCCCTCGGCCTCGGCGGGGGAACAGGCGCTGAAGGCGTCTTCCATCAGGCCCTTGATGGGGCGCGACGGAAACACCGACGTGATGCCGTGTTTGAAAATGAGCTGATGTTTGCCCGCTGTTTCGAGAATCACCGTGAAACGGTCAAACCCGGCCACGTTGCCCTTGAGCTGCACGCCGTTCACCAGAAAGATGCTCACAGGGATTTTCTGTGCGCGCACCTTGTTCAGAAATGTGTCTTGCAGGTTGGGCTGGGTTGGCACGCTCATGGTTTGGGCATGTTAACAACGCCAACCGGCGCTGGCAAACCCGGCTCATTCCGCCAAAGGCCCGCCCCTGGCCCCTGGCCGGTCGGTTAAGATAGGCCCATGAAACGTCTGGAAGATTTTGAAGAATGGCCGGAGGTCGAGGACAAGGGCAGGTATGAAAAAGACCTGAAGGACTACAACCTGCGCATGCTCAATCTCCAGCAGTTCATGCACCAGAACAGGCGCAAGGCCGTGCTGGCCTTTGAGGGCTGGGACGCCGGCGGCAAAGGCGGGGCCATCCGCCGCCTCACCGAGCCGCTGGACCCACGGGGTTACACGGTGCATCCCATCGGCCCACCCACGCCCGACGAACTGGCCCGGCATTATCTGTGGCGGTTTTTCGAGCGCCTGCCCATGGCCGGGCAAATCGCCCTGTTCGACCGCACCTGGTATGGCCGGGTGCTGGTGGAGCGCATCGAAAACCTGTGCGGAAAAAAAGACTGGCAGCGGGCCTATGACGAACTCAACTGGTTCGAGAAACTGCTCACCGACGACAACACCCCAGTTATCAAGGTGTTCTTTCACATCTCCAAAAAAGAGCAGCGCAAGCGGTTTGATGAACGCAAAAGCAACCCGATGAAAAGCTGGAAACTCACCGACAGCGACTGGCGCGCCCACGAGCAATACAAAGACTATTACAAGGCATTCAACGACATGCTGGCCAAAACCGACACCGAACACGCCCCGTGGAACGTGATCTCCGCCAACCGCAAGTGGTACGCCCGCCTGCGGGTGAACCAACTCGTGATCACCTCACTGGAGAAGGCTTTCGGCATCAAGAAATAAGGTGTTCTTGTTTATGTCTCAACGGGGTTCCCGCTTTCGCGGGAATGACGGCGAAGGCGGGCGTTACTCCGGCTTTTCACCCAGGTTCACGCCCCGGCCGCTGCCGATTTCATTGAGCACCTGCTCGGCGCTGGCGGCTGGGTTGGCGGTGCGTTTGGCCCGGTATTCGCCGATCACCACGCCCATCAGTTCGCGGGCCTTGTTGATGCCCTCCTCGGCCACCGCAAGCGTGATGATGTCCGCCCCGGCTTCGCGGGCATATTCCTCTACCCGGCGGCGGGTCATGTTGCGCATGAAACCGGCGGGCACGCGACTCAGGCGGCCCAGTGCGGCTTCTTCCCACACATAACCAAAACCTTCTTCCTGCGCTTTGGGGGCCTCGCTGGAACGCTCGCTGATGACGTTCGCGGCTTCTTCGCCCAGTTCCTCGGCCAAAACCGATTTGGCGAAATCCGCGCTGATGGCGGCCAGCTTGAGCACGCGGGCCTGTTTTTCGATGCGGGCCTTGGCCCGGCGTTTCTGGTAACCGTCCTTGATTTCCTTCAGCAGCATCCGCGCCTCTTCGCTCCATTTCAGGCGCACACCGTCAAAGGTGGTTTCTTCCACGTGCTGCTGGCCGTAGAGGCTTTCGAGCACCTGTTTGTCCAGCACCTTGAAGGTGTCGCCCGCCGCACGGCACACGGGGCAAAGGTGGGGTTTTTCACTCCTGGCTGTGTAACCGCAGTTGGAACACACATGGGCCAGGGTCTGCTGCTCCACAATCTGGCCGATCATCACGTCGCGGGCCACTTCGCCCATGGCGCGCAGCATGCCTTCGGGCATGAAGGCCTCCATGGCTTCGTCAATGATCTTGCTGGTGATCACGCTGTGGCCGCGCTCCATGGCATAACGCAGCACGCCTGTTTTGGCCACGCCACGCACCAGGGGCGGCACGTTTTCCATGCGGTCCAGGGCCTCTTTGCTCCAGGCAATGCTCTCTTCGGCCTTCAGGTCGATTTTGGGGAAATACTTCTGCGCGGTGATGAACACGTTGCAGGGCACGCCCCGCAGCAGGTTTTCGGTGTTCGAGCCGAGGTCCATGTGGCCTTCTTCTTCGGTGGTGTGCACACCCACGCGGCCCAGCACCAGCAACCAGGGTTTCTCTTTGCGGCAGAACTGGAGCACTTTCTCAAAACACTTGCCGGGCAACAGCACGGTTTCGATTTCCACGCCGTCTTCCTCAGCCACGGCGCGGGCCACTTCCAGGTGGCTCTGATAAATTTTCGCCAAGCCGGTGTCAATGATTTCCTCGTGCAGTTGTTCCTGCTCCTTGAAACGGAACACCTTGCTGGCGCGCTCGCTCAGCACGTCCACAATGCCGTTGAACACGGTGTAGTGCAGATAGGGGTCGTACACGCCGATGGCCTTCACGCGTTTGCCAAACCACTTGGCGAACATCACGGCGGTTTTGAGCGCCGCAAAACTCTGGGGGCTGCCGTCCACGCCCACCACGATGCTGTCGTTGTCTTCGTTGGGGGCCACGTTCTTCACCAGCAAGGTGTCCACGTCCACCTTGCGCATCACCCGCTCGGCCACGCTGCCAATCAGGCTGTCGCGCACCGCACCGCAGCCCAGCGAGCCCAGCACCATCAGGTCATAGTCCGAGGCCTGCACGTCGCGGATGATTTCGCGGTAGTGCTTGCCGTCCATCATCTTGCGCTGCATGGGCACACCCTGCTCTTTGGCGCGGGCTTCCAGCACGTCCAGATAACTGTCGCTGATCAGTTCCAGCCCCATGGTGATGAGGCTGTCGTGGATGCGCCGCTGGCGCTCCAGTTCGGTTTCCACCAGATACTCATCGGGCAGGGTGTATTCCATCTGCTTGAAGCGGTAATCGTGCATTTTGGCGGAATAAACGTGGCTGCCCACCACTTCGGCGCCAAACTTGCCTGCCATGGCCAGCGCCACGTCTATGCAGGCGTTGGAGTGATCGGAGTTGTCCAGTGGAACGTAGATTTTCTGGTACATGGTCTATGCCTCTCCCTGGGCGGATGACGCCGCCGGTGCTTCAGGTTTTTCATAACGCTTTACGATAAATGCGATGAGCAGCAGCAAAAGGAACGTGGCCCCGAAACCCGCCAGACCCGCTGTTTTGGCGCTGTTGTCGGGCGGCGGCTTGGGCAACAGGGCAAACCAGGAGCTGATGGCTTTCATCATGCCCGCCTCGCCGTTGTCGCCGTCGGTGGTATTGAAGGCCATGGGGGTGAACCGGCCGTCTTCAAACGGAATCTGGGCTTCTTTGCCGGTGGTTTTGCGATCGCGCACGATGATGACGTGCCACTGGCCGTCCAGGTATTGCCCCTTCACACGAAAGAACTTCGCCAGTTCCGGCGCTTCAGTCTGGTCTTTCTCAAAGTGGTTCTGGCTTTTGATGATTTTGAGCGCGCCGGGATTCTGGCTGCTGAAGGTCCACAGGTGTGCGGTGTGGCGCGGATCGCCGTTGAGAAAATGTGGCTTCTCCACGCCTTCATAAAACTGCGTAGGCACCTGCACGTGCAGCACGTCTTCCTTCAGACCCAGCACCGCACCGGCGGCCTCTTTGCCGTCTCTTGATTTGGCCTTGACGGTGAGCGCCCCGGTGGACAACACCGTGAGATTCCCTGCCGCGTCCACTTCGCCGGTGGCGTTGTCCACCGACCACGCGACTTCTTTCACTTCATCGAACTTGCCTTCACCGGCATAGGTGTAGGCCTTGAAAACCTGCTTCTGGCCCACGGCCACGGCGGCGCTCGCGGGCACCACCACCAGTTTGCCTTTTTCGTTTTCTTTGAGCGTGGGGAACTTGGGGTCGGCCTGGGGGCCGGTGCGGTCGTCCCACTTCACATACACGCCCACTTCGTCTTTGGTATACACCGCCTTGACCCACACCAGATCATTGCTGGGCCAGAACATGCGGGGCGGCGCGATAATCTGACCAATGAGCGGGAACGCCGCTTCTTCAGCCTGCTTCCACATTTTGTGTTCAAGGTCGAGAGAGATTTTGCCGGTTTTCAGTTCGGCCACCACGGCCTCTTTGCGCCCTGAAATATCCCGGATGGTGTCGGGGTAGTGGCGGCTTTTGACAAACTGGGCCACCGCCGTGCGTTGTTCGTCGGTGAGTTGCTCGGCAAAACTGGACATGGGCGAACCCAAGAGGCCGGTGGTGATGGTGCGGTAGATGTCCTCCACGTTCGAACCGTTGCGGAAGGTCCAGGGTTTGCGCAGGTCGCGGGGCCAGATGGGCACGTTGGGCGCGGGCGCGCCGATGGCCTCCTGCACCGCCGGTGAAATGTCAAAGGTTTGCACGGGGGCCTGGGGGCCGTTGCCCCGGCCCGATTCACCGTGGCAGGTGGCGCAGTTCTGGTTAAACAGTTTCTGGCCCTCTTTGAGCTGTTCGGGTGTGGGGTCGCCCGGTGTGGGCCAGGTGTGTTCTTTAGGCTCGGCCTCTTCGGGGTCGGCCATGGTTTCGCAGAAACGCATGATGTATTTCGCCAGCAGCCAGCGGTCGGCTTCGGCCAGCATCTGCTCCTTGATGAGCACACCGTCTCCACCCCAGGCGGGCATGGAGGTGCCGGGCATGCCGTTGGTGATGGAGCGGAAAAGGTCTTTGAGCGTGGGCTGTGTGTCCTCGGTGGGGCGCGAGCTGCGGAACTTCCACTGGCAACTGGTGAAGTCGCGGGGCAGCGGGCGCAGCACCTTGGCGGCATAACCATCTCCCGCGCCCTTCACGCCGTGGCAGTGGCTGCATTTGTCGAAATACAGCTTCTGGGCCTGGGCTTCTTCGGCGGGTGAGAGTTTGGGCACGGACATGGCCAGGGCGCCCTGGGCGACGGCCAGACCAAGCGTGAAAACGGTGAGATTCAAATAACGGCGCAACATGTCAATGAACCTCCCAGGTGCGGGGAGACTGGCCCGTGGCCGCATAGATATAAACGATGGCCGACCAGAGTTCTTCTTCGGTCAGCATTTCCTCCCACACAGGCATGGCGCTGTTCCAGGGGGTGGCGGCGGCGGGCAGGCCCGAATAACCCAGCCCCACGCGCCAGAACACGTAACTTTCCTGCAACATGGCGATGGTGGTGCTGTCGCGGAAGTTGGCGGGAATGGGGTTCAGGCCATAGGCGTACATGCCTTCTCCCTGGTGGTTGTCACCGTGGCAGAAGAAACAGTTCTGGTAATACACGCGGTGGCCTTCTTCGGCCACCTTGTCCATGTCCTTGCCTTCGTGCAACGGATTTTTGAGCTCTTTGAGGGCATATTGTTTGCCCAGCACCGAGAGACTGGCGGGGGGTTCCGGGTGAACGGTGCGCGGCTCGGCGGGGGGGGCGAAATTGGGCTTGGCCCCCTGATAAACCTTGTTGCCCACCAGGGCCGGAATGAGCAGAAAAAGAAGAATGCGCAGCGTCTTGGTCTGGGGGCACCGGGCCAGGAAAACCGCCTCGATGGGTGACCAGAAGGTCTGAAGACGCCGGTCGTCGCTGGCGATGAAAACCAGAATACCCACCACGGTGACCGCGCCGTAGAACAGCCGGATCATGCCCGGCGGCGGCGGCGAAATGAACGCCCCTACAGCCGCCTGCACCAGCACAAACGCCACGGCGGCCAGGGCCAGGGGATGCGTCAGAATGCGCTTCATCGGGCCTCACCCCCTTGGGTTTTGCCCTGGGTTTTGCCCGTGCCCAACATGCTGGCAAAGGGTGGGCGGCGGTGTGCGCGGGCTTCTTCATAAAGCGCAGGGGTGACCCGGCGCAGGCCCTGTTTGCGGGCGAAGCGTTCCACCGAAGACTGAATCATGGGGCGGGCAAAGGGCACGTTGTCGTTCAGCATCACCACGGCTTCGGGGGTCCAGCGCACTTTCACGCTGGCGGCCAGTTCCCTGGGTTTGGGCTGGCCCAGGTCAGGATTTTCAAAAGAGAGCTTCGCTTTTTTCGGGTCCAGCTTTTTGCCCGACAGGCTCCAGAGATAGGCAGCGATGTCCGCCACATAGGTCTCGCTCATATACACCGCCTCGGCGGGGTCGGCAAAGGTCTTGGGCATCACACCCCCGAAACAGGGGCCGCCCTCCACGCCGTTGCAGCCCTTGGCCAGCACCTTGTCCGGCTCGCGGATGGACTCAAAGAGATATCTCGCGTCGTTGTCCACCAGCTTGCCGTCTTCTTCGTGCTGGCGCAGGGCGATTTTGGTCAGGCTGGGGCCGGTTTTGGGAAAGTTGGGGTCGTAAGTGGCCTTGTCGGCGGGGTCGTCGTTGTCAATGGCGTGGCAGTTGGTGCAACCGCCATATTCCTTGACGATTTTTTCGCCGTGTTCTTCGGGTGAAATGGCCCAGATGGGTTTTTCTTTTTTCTTCGCCGGGGCGGGCATGGACTTGACCTTTTCCAGCAGGCTCTCGTCGGGCTTGCCCCCCAGGCTTTGCAGGTAGCTGACCATGGCGTAAACGTCGCGCTGATCAGGCATGGGCGGCACCTTCATGATGTCGCCAAAGCCCTCTACCACAAACGCGCTGGGTTTGGTGATGGACTCAAACAGGTAATCGGCGGCGATTGTGCCCGGCTTGCGGGAACCGGCCCGCTGACCCACGCCGTCCCAGTCGGGGCAGCGGGTTTTGCTGGGGTCGCCCACGCCGTGGCAACTGGTGCAGCCCATGCCGGGGCTGAAGGCCAGGTCTTTGCCGTAGCGCACCAGTTCGTCCATGTTTTTCATTTTTTTGTAGTCCGGCGGCGCGGGGGGGGCGTTGAGCTTCTGTGGAAAATAAAACCCCACACC
>CAYJOG010000112.1:0-7915 GCA_964371695.1 uncultured bacterium | reverse complement strand
TGGCCCTGCCCCCGCCGGGCGCTGAACAAACGTCGCCCGCAGGCCCGCCCCCCGAAGCTGTTCAGGCAAGCCGCCGCACGGTGATGAGCCTGACGGTGCAGCACCAGAAAATCCTCATCAGCCTGGGTGAGATTCTGGCGGATCTGCAGGCGGGGCTGAAACCCGAACTGCTGCCAGAGCCGGTGAAACCTGCCGATGCGTCCTCGGAACTGCTGCACGCGTTGCTGGAAAACATATCCGAGCCCAAAAAAGCCCTCTCACCCGAAAAACACGACGGAGATGAAAAGGCCGGTGAGGCCGAAAAAGAGGACGAGGCCGAGGAACACAAAGCCGAAAAGGTGCGCCCCCTGGCTCCGCCCCCCAGTTATGCCTCCGCCAAGGGTCACAAGGGTGGGAGTGAACCGAGTGTGACGGTGGGGTACGCGTAGGGTTCAGAAGAAGAAGGCTTGTTCTTATCCACCAGTTGGCGTCATTCCCGCGAAAGCGGCAGTCCAGTAAAACATGAGAAAATCCAGTTCTGGTGGGGTCAGTAGCCACAGGCGTCCCCGCCGGTGGTCGCGCTCACATTTTATTTGGTGGCGCAGGCATCTTGCCTGCGTTCACACAAAAGGCAGGGGGGACGCGTCCCCCACAAATGTCAAAAAATACTATGGTTTGTGCTTTTGGTTAAAAGTGTATCCCGGCTTTCGGGGTAATGACGGCGGGAGGGCCAGTCCGCCATTGGGTCAACAGAACCCCTCTACACAAAGTTAGCAGCTATGGGCGGGGACGCCTGTGGCTACTCGCGCCACCAAAGGAAAAAGGTCCGCTCAGGACACCCCGGCACAGTTCGTGTGATTTACCGTTGCTTCCTTTCGGATCTGGCGGGGTTCACCACCGTGACTCGCGAGGGCCTGAACGAACCCATCTGAAAGGGTAGCCATGTCCGGCCCGGCGTCAATGGAGTGCGCGGGAAAAGTGTGGCATGAAGAAAGGCTGGGTGGTGTGAATCGGCCTGAAAATGCCCTCTCTCTTTTTTATCGTTATGCGACAAATGCTTTGCAGGTCATGCCATGGCCGCCGGGGTGGACATTAACTACACTGAGGCCATGTCTGTGCGTTTTTCAACACCTGTGGTTTTCCTGTGCGCCGTATTGGTGTGGATGGGTTTTGGTCTGGCCCGCCCGGCGGCGGCGCTGGAGGTGGCCCAGGTGTTTGACGGTGGCGACGTGGTGCTTTATGAGGGCAGCAAGGCGGGGCTGAAAGAAGGCCAGGTGTTGACCATCCTGCGGGGTGAAACCGCCACCGGTCAGGTGCAGATTGATGAAGTGTCGGATTTCACGGCACGGGGCCGCACCATCAAGGGCGACGTGCAGCAGGGCGACCGCGTGGCCGGCGAGGGGGCCAGTCTGAAAGAAACGCCCGTGCCCTTTCAGTCTGCGGGAGACACCCCCCGCACCGCGCCCGGTGAAAGCAGCGTGTCGGTGGGCCGCATGAAACGCATGGACGACGCCCCGCCGGAAAACTCCCGCACGCCGGTGTATTCCATCGATGACCTGCCCCCTTCGGGCAGCGGCGACGTGATCGCCGCCAAACCGGTGGATGACGACGCGCCGGTGGGGGGGCCGAAGTTCGACAGCCCGCCCCTCTCACAGCCCAGCGTGGTGGCGGTGCTGGACGGGGGCAAGGGCCGCCTGCCCCCATTGTCTTCACGCCCCGAAAAACCTGCCGCCCAGACCGGCAGTCTGGGGCTGGTCACGCGCCCCACCGCCGTGGTGTACAAACCCAAGGGCGGCACGGTGGGTTATAAATATGGTTACAACCAGGAGAATCAGCACACCCGCACCATCTACACGGGCCGATTTGCCCCCAGCGAAAAAATGGAGCTTTATCTGGAAAGTACCGACAACAGCGTGAGCCGCGAGAACATCGCCAGTTACGGTGGCAAATATGTGCTCTCCACCCTCAAAAAAGGCGCGCAGGCGGCCCTGTATCTGCAAATGAACAACGCCGATGAAGGCGCCAGCGAATATGGCGCGGTGGCCACTTTTCCCAACCCGGCGGGCAATTTTTCGGTGGGGGCCTATCTGAGTGACGGCGGCCTCACGGGGCTGAAAAACGGCCGCAAGGTGCAACTGGGCGAGGACTATGGCCTGTTCATCGGCCTGGAGCGGGAGCTGATTCTGGGTCTGTCGCTGGCCCTGGAATATGACACCCTGGCCATGCAGGAAGGCAACACCTATGGGGCCGAACTGCGCTGGAAACGCGGCTCGAATTATTCCCTCACCGCAGCGGTGCAGGACGTGGACAGCTTCCGCGACGCCACGCTGGGTGCGTTTTTCAGTTTTTAGAGCACTTTCGGAATTGGTGAGTCATGCATTGTCTGAAAGCCCCGCCTTGGCTGGCGTCATTCCCGCGAAGGCGGGAATCCAGTCAAAACAAGAAGCAGAAAACCTTTTTCTTTTTGGTAGTGGGGCGGGCGGGGCCCCCCGCCCCACTGAAATAGAACAGGAAAAGAAAACAGAAAATGGTGTGGTTTTTTGTTTCAACTGGATTCCCGCTTTCGCGGTAATGACGGTGGGGGACGATGGCTGCTTTTTCTTTTTCCTGCCGCCAACCGCCAACCTTCTATTCCCAACTTCCAGCCTCCAACCTCCCAGCTACCCTTCTTCCTTCAAACGCTCCTTGAAGTGTTCGATGGTGCGGCGCAGGCCTTCTTCCAGGGGCACTTTGGGTTCCCAGCCCAGCAGCGAGCGGGCGCGGGAAATGTCGGGCTGTCGGATTTTGGGGTCGTCTTTGGGCAGGGGTTCATAAACAATCTGGCTGCCGCTCGCCACCATTTTTTGAATGATTTCGGCGAACTGCAAAATGGTGTATTCGTCGGGGTTGCCGATGTTCACCGGATATTCATCACCCTTGAAAAACAGCGAATACAACCCCTCCACCGTGTCGCTGACAAAACAGAAACTGCGGGTCTGGCTGCCGTCGCCATACACGGTCATGGGTTCGCCCTTCAGGGCCTGACTCACCAGATTGGGCACCACGCGGCCGTCTTTGAGCCTCATGCGGGGGCCGTAGGTGTTGAAGATGCGGGCGATGCGGGTGCCCAGGCCATGGTGGGTGTGATAGGCCATGACCATGCTTTCAGCAAAACGTTTGGCCTCGTCATAAACCCCACGGGGGCCGATGGGGTTCACGTTGCCCCAATAGTCTTCTTTTTGGGGATGCACCAGGGGGTCGCCATAAACCTCGCTGGTGCTGGCCAGCAAAAAACGCGCCCCTTTGGCCCGTGCGAGGCCCAGGGTTTTGTGGGTGCCCAGGCTGCCCACTTTCAGGGTCTGGATAGGCAGTTCCAGATAATCCACCGGGCTGGCGGGGCTGGCGAGGTGCAGCACGCCGTCCACCGGGCCGTCTACAAACAAAAACTCCGTCACGTCCTGCCTGATGAACCGGAAGCGGTCGTGACCAAACAGGTGGGCGATGTTGCGCGGGTGGCCGGTGATGAAGTTGTCCAGGCCCACCACCTCGTGGCCGTCCGCGAGAAAACGATCGGTTAAATGAGACCCCACGAAACCGGCCGCACCGGTGATGACCACACGCATGGCGAGGAGTATAACGAGGTGGAACTTCCCGCCCACGGTTTTTGGCGGCATACTGTTTCCATGCGCCGCACGATGGGAACGGGGTTGCTGCTTGTGACGGTGCTGGCGTGGATGGCCCCCGCCGGGGCTGTGGGTGAGCCGAATGTGCTCATTCCCCCCATGGTGGACCCAGGCCCCAAGTGCCTGGAGCGCGCCGACACCAAAAAGCTGACGGGCCAGATGCGCGAAAATTTCGTGAAGGAATGCACCTGGCGCATCACCGAGACGAACAAAAAAATCCTTTCAGTGCGTGAATGCAAAATAAAGGTGCTCACCTGGAGTAAAGAAGACCACGCCGCTTGGGCCGCCTGTCTGGAACCCCACCAGAAAGCAGGCAAAACCGGCAAGGCGCTGGAAGAAATGGAAAAAGCCTGCGAAACCCAGATCAACCGCAACCGGCTCACGCAGATTGATTACAAACTGACGGCCTGCGACGAACTGCGGGACCCAGACGCCCCCCGCCCGGCTCCGTCCGGCGAGGCCGT
The DNA here is from genome assembly GCA_964371695.1 of uncultured bacterium. Classification (GTDB taxonomy): domain Bacteria; phylum CAYJOG01; class CAYJOG01; order CAYJOG01; family CAYJOG01; genus CAYJOG01. The sequence goes on along the minus strand of CAYJOG010000112.1, from coordinate 3,810 downwards.
GTCGGGCTCTGCCCCCGCTGAGCCAGCCCTGAAACCCGTCGAGTCCCCCAAGGTGAGTCCACCGGCCAAAGGCAAACCCAAACCCGGCGGAAATTGACATGCCCCATGCTGTTTAGGTTTATGGAAAAAATTGAGGAAATACAGGAGTTTTTTAACGTAGCCCCGGCGTCTCGCCGGGAGTATCAACCGCGCCAGAGGCGCGCGCCATTTCGTCTTCCCCCCTTATTTCCCTGAAAAACTTCTATTTTGTGCCGCCTGCGGCGGTTTTTATTCTCCCGGCGAGACGCCGGGGCTACAGGTAAACCCAACAGCAATGACTGACATGCCCTCTGCCCCATCTGCCCACGCTGCCACTGAAGGCCCCCGCGCCTTTGTGGCCCCCGTGCGGGTGATGGTGGTGGACGACGACCCCCTCATGCTCGAAAGCCTCGTGATGGTGCTGGAAGACGAAGGTTTTCTGGTGGAGCGCGCCAGCAGCGGTTTTGAGGCCCTCGAAAAGCTGGAGGTTTTTCCGGCGGATATTCTGGTGAGCGATGTGCGCATGGAGGGCATGGACGGCATCGAGACCATTCGTCGCGCCCGCGAGCGCACACCCGAAATCGTGGGCATTGTGGTGACGGGCTACGCCGAGCCGCAGACCCCCATTCAGGCCATCCGCGTGGGGGTGGACGATTACCTCTACAAGCCCTTTGAACTGGAAGCCTTTGTACACGCCGTGCGCCGCAACGCCGACAAAGTGCAACTGCGCCGTCGCCTGCACGAGGCCGAAAAGTTTTCGGCCCTGGGGCAGATGGCGGCGGGCATCAGCCACGAAATTCGCAATCCGTTGCAGGCCATTCAAAACGCTCTGTCGCTGCTCAAGGCCAAGACCGACCCCGCCAACGAACGGGCCTGGCGCATGATTACGATCGCCGAAGAAGAATCCCGCCGCGTCAACCACATTGTGGAAGGCGTGATGGGTCTGGCCCGCATGAAAGAGCCGCGCCCTTTACGTCTGGACCTGCTCACCCTGGCGCAGGAGGCCGCCCAGCGTTTTTTGCTGGCCCGCACCGGAGACGAAACCCAGGTGGAGGTTTCCGGCGAATCCACCGAGACGCTGGTGGACCCCTTGCAGTTTCAGCAGATTCTGCAAAACCTCATGAGCAACGCCGCTGTCTATAACCCTCCTGGCGTGCCGGTGCGGGTGCGGGTAGACGCAGGCGCAGGCATGGCCCGTGTGCGGGTGAGCGACGAAGGCCCCGGCATTCCCGAAAAAGAAAAAGACCGCATTTTTGACCTGTTCTACACCACCCGCCGCGAGGGCACGGGCATTGGTCTGGCCCTGAGCCGACACATGGCCCGCCTGCACGGCGGCGATCTTTTGCTGGAGGAAAACCCCGCCCAACAGGGCGGCGCCACCTTTACCCTGCTGTTGCCCGAGGCGCCCCATGGCCCGCATTCTGGTGGTTGACGACAAAGCGGCGTTGCGCCAGACCCTGGAGCTGATGCTGCAGGAAGAAGGCCACGTCACCGCCATGGCCGAAGACATCGCCGGGGTAAAGGCCGCCCTGCTGAGCCAGCCTCTGGACCTGGTTCTGACAGACCTGCGCCTGGGGGCGGAAACCGGCCTGGACGTAATTGGTCTGGTGAAGCAAGCCGACCCCACCGTGGAGGTGGTGCTGATGACCGCCTACGGCTCGGTGGACAGCGCCGTGGAGGCCATGAAGCTGGGGGCCTATGACTATGTGCTCAAGCCCTTTGACGCCGAGCAGCTCAAAAAAATCGTCGCCCGCGCCCTGGAGCGCCGCAGCCTGAGCCACGAAATCGCCACACTCCGGGCCGCCCTCAAAAACCAGGGCAGCTCCATGATTGTGGGCACCGACCCGGCCCTGCTGGACGTGCTCAACACCCTGCGGCAGGTGGCCCCCACCGAGGCCCCGGTGCTGATTCTGGGTGAGAGCGGCACGGGCAAGGAACTGCTGGCCAGTTTTCTGCACCAGCACAGCCGCCGCGCCCAGGGGCCGCTGGTGGCGCTGAACTGCGCCGCCATGCCCGAAAGCCTGCTGGAAAGCGAGCTGTTCGGCTCGGCCAAGGGGGCTTTCACCGACGCCTCCCGCGACCGCACCGGCCTGCTCGAAGGAGCCAACACCGGCACTTTTTTCATGGACGAAGTGGGCGAGACCACCCCCATGTTGCAGGCCAAGCTGCTGCGGGTTTTGCAGGAGCGTCAGGTGCGCCGACTGGGCGAGAACCAGTCCCGCCCCGTGGATTTCCGGCTGGTGTGCGCCACCCATCAGGACATCGACCGGTTGGTGCGCGACGGCCGCATGCGAGAGGACTTTCTGTTTCGCATCAACGTGATTGCGGTGCGGGTGCCGCCCCTGCGGGAGCGCGCCCAGGACATTCCCCTGCTGGCCAACCATTTCCTCAACCGGCAGATCAAGGCGCTGGGGCGCGAGGGCCTGCATTTCAGCGAAGCCGCCATGGTGCGGCTGATGGCCCACCCCTGGCCCGGCAACGTGCGGGAGCTGGCCAACACCGTGGAGCGCGCCGCCGTGCTGGCCACCGGCGACGAACTGGGGCCGGAGCTGCTGGGCCTGGCGTTGTCGGGTGCGCCCCCGGCAAACGCCGGGTCGGCGCAGTCGGCGCACGGGGCTGCTGGCGGCGTGGCCCAGGCCGCAGTGGGGGTGGATTTCAACGCCCTGCCCTCGATGGAAGAAGTGGAGGGCAGATACCTGTCCTGGCTGTTTGAGGAAAAAAAGCTGTCCTTGTCCGAAGTGGAAAAAATCACCCAGTTGAGTTTGTCCACGCTCAAGCGTCGCAAACGCCAGAGCAAGCGAGGCTGAGAAGGAACAAAGGCAGGCTGTAGGCCGTCGGGCTGTTGGTGTTTTTTTTGGTAGAACAGGCATCTTGCCTGTGTAAAAAAACCACCTTATTCCCCTCTCCCCTTTATGGGGAGAGGGTGGTTTCTGCCGTAGCGCAGCGCAGGCAGAAACCGGGTGAGGGGTTTATTCAAAAGCAAAAACCGCTGTCCCTTCTCCCGCCCGAAAGATGGGAGAAGGAAAAAGGTGGGGCTTTTTGCTTTACGCAGGCAAGATGCCTGCGCCACCAGTTTTTTGTTTTGATCTGGATTCCCGCTTTCGCGGGAATGACGCCGGGTTGGGCCATATTTGTGGGTTATGACAAGCCCCAAAGGGGAGAGGGAACGATGGTTGCTTTCTGGTAAAAGTCAGTCGCCCCGCCCAAAGCACACCAAGCATCTGCGTCACTTATCGCTTAACAACCGCCCACAAATCGTGCAATCCTCACACACGTAAAGTTTGTGGCAGAATAACCGCCATGTTTTTTACTGCCATGGAAAGTCGGCGTTTTCCCTTCACGGGGCTGTGCTACACTTCGGGCCGCAGGAATCCGCTTTATCTTTTGTTTGAACCATTTGGCCACCAGGAGGTTTTTTAACCGTGACCCTCGTTTTTATTGCACTCGGATGCCTCAGTATCGTGGGGGGCGCTTTTGTGGAAGCCATGGCCGCAGGCCACGGTGTGGGGGGCGGCATTGGCAACGTGCTCGTTCTGTTCACCAACCCGGCGGCTTTCGTCATCATCTTAGGTGGTTCGTTCATGTAGGGTTTCGCCAGTTCCACCGACCGCGACGTGAAGAGCCTGATGCCCATGTTCAAATGGATCACCCAAAAGCGAACTTTTGATTACGCGGGCATTATCTCCAAGCTCATCACCTACAGCGAAAAAGCCCGCAAAGAGGGCCTGCTGTCTCTGGAAAGCCAGCGCAACGAAGACGACCCGTAACTGCTGCAAAAGGGCCTGCAACTGG
>CAYJOG010000111.1:0-7970 GCA_964371695.1 uncultured bacterium | reverse complement strand
GTGCTGAGTTATCCACACCTGCCCGCCGACGTGCTGGCGGGCGGGCCGCTGGACAGCAAACTCATCTGCCGCACCTTCAGCGACTGCACCACCGCGCCGCGGGGCGGCTTGGTGAGCGGGTGTTATCCGCTGGATCATTTTTACAAGGCCATGCCCGAATCAGACCAACTCAGGGCGCTGAAACGGGGCGACGCATGAACATCACCAGCGTGCTGGGCCAGGCCAAACCGGGCCGCAAAATAGAAGGCCACAGCGCCGTGCTGCTGCCCATTGGCGATGGCGGCGAGATTCTCTGGAGCGAGTTTGAGCAGCACGTGGCCCACACCCATCAGGCTGGCCTGGGCGTGGCGGCCAACATGGACACGGGTTATGTGAATGTCCTCTCGGCAGATGAAAAACGTGAGGTGCTGCGCCGTGTGCGCGCCGTGTTGGGAGAAGGTGTGCCCTTTGTGGCGGGGGCTTACATCGAAAACGACGAAGGCGAAATGTTTTCGCTCTATCACCGGGAGATCGAAACCATTCTCTCGTTCGGGGCCGTGCCCATCATTTTTCAGACCCAGCGCATGAAGGGTCTGAGGGGCGGCACGGTGGCGGAAATGCTGAGCCGCATTGTGGCCCCCACGCCACGGGCGCTGGCCTTTGAGCTGGGGGAAATGTTCGCCCCGAACGGGGCCATTTATGACCTGGACACCGTGCAGGCCATCATGGAAATCCCCCAGATAACGGGCATGAAACATTCTTCGCTGAGCCGCGAAATGGAATGGGAACGCCTGGCCCTGCGCGACCGTGTGCGGCCAGAGTTCAGGATTTATACCGGCAACGACCTGGCCATTGACATGGTGATGCACGGCAGCGATTACCTGCTGGGTCTCAGCACTTTTTGCCCTGAGAAATTTGCCGAGCGGGATCATTATTGGCTACAGGATGACGCCCGGTTTTTTCAGTTGAACGACGACCTGCAACACCTGGGCAACCTGGGCTTTCGCCAACCCGTGCCCGCCTATAAACACAGCGCGGCGGTGTTCCTGCACCTCACGGGGCGCTTCAGCACACCCCACGCGCACCCCCGCTGCCCAAAGCGCCCGGCCTATGAGGCAGAGCTTTTGTCGGACTGCGCCCGGCGGCTGGGCCTGTCTTAAGCCTCGCGCATATTATTTCTGCCGACTTTTTCCTTCTGTTTTAGGGGGTTTTTCTTTTTTACTTTCCTCAACACGGGCAACGAAAACAGAAGCCGGTAGCCCCAACACATCACACAGGCGAAAGAGCACATCCAGACTGGGAGAGCACACATCCCTTTCCAACATGCTCACATACGTTCTATGCACGTCGGCGCGAAACGCCAACTCTTCCTGAGAAAGACCCGCTTCTTTACGCGCTTGCCGCAGAACACTTCCCACCATCAGGGGAAGGTAGCAATGCAGCTACAAAGGGTCTTCAGAGTATTCTATTCACGCCCCTTGACTTTGAATAGTAAACTATTCAATACTTCGCCATGTCAAATTCCCAAAAAGGTTATGCGGCAGTGGCTCCTGCCCTGTCGGACCTGCCGGCCACAGGTGGAGACCTTGTCCTTGTCAGCGGAGGTGCAAAAAACGAAATACAAAAATCATTTCACAAAAACCGTACCTGTCGAAAAGGAGAAACCATGAAATCCAGCCATTCAATTCTTGTCTTCACCCTGCTCGTTGGTTGCATAACCAGCAGTTGTTCTGCAAAAAACGGCTCCAGTCAATCCAACAAAAAAACCCTGTCTGCACTTTCGGAAACAAAAACAAAAAAGTTCGAGGCAAAGCTTGGTTATTTCCATTGCGGTGATTCATGCACCGACGGAAGCGCCGATTGGGGAGGCGGAATTTCAGTCGGCATCGGATATTCCGTCTTGAATCCAAAAAACAAGGTCGAGCAGAGCACACGCTTCACCTACGTCCCCAACATGTCATTCTCTGCAACCGACACATCTCTCGGATTGCCGATTCTCCTGAAAGGAGACATGAGCCGGTACGAGCTTACCTACAACTTCCTGTATCACGGAAAAGCCTCTGACGGCGCTTTTGGAGCGTATTACGGCTTTGGTGCAGGCGTGGCAAGTAACAAAAAGGACGCGACTGTCACAGCGGCAGGCGTGTCCATTTCAGACTCCGCGAGTGAAACAAAATATCTTCTTCCCCTGCTTGGTGGCTTCAGGTGGGCCAATGGGATGAACGCGGAACTGGGATTAAACATCCTGGGCGGCTTTTCGTGGAATCTCGCAATCGGTTATTCGTTCTGAGCATCTGTTTCGAACTTTTCTTTCCCCCATTTTGGTCATTGAGGCGGAGGTGACTCCGCCATTTTTTTTGAATAATTTCTGAGCATCCCTATTCCCTTTTCCACCCATTCGTCTTCGTGTTTTTTCTGCGCCGGTGACAGGGCGTTTTCCAGGCAATACAAACCGCTGTAGCCGCCCGCCTTGAGCATCGCGGCAATTTCTGCCACGGACACCTGACCCGTGCCCATCAAAGCGCATTCGGCGTGATTGCCCACGCGCCGCATGTCCTTGAGATGCGTGAAAGCGGTGTGGGGAATCAGCAGGCGGGCCACTTCCAGCGGGTCTTCTCCCAGGTGCATTGCGTTGCCGGTGTCCAGCGTGATTTTCAGGTTGGGTGCGTTTGCCCGTTCCAGAATTTCCAGCATTTCGCGGGCGGTGTAATCCATGTGATATTCCAGCGCCACCACCAGGCCTTGGTCTTGCGCCTGCCTGCAAAAACGTTTGAGGTTGCGGGCTGTTTCTTTTATCTCGGCCTGTTTGCCCAGCGAAAGATGCAGCGGCGGAAAACCCTTGATGGGCGCCACCACGCCCCCCACCACGCGGCATACGTTCACCTCACATGCCGCTGCCACGGCAAAAAACTGCTTCAGGCGCCCCTGCAAAAACGGCCAAGCCACACCCGCCGCCGCAAACGGAAACCCGAACCCCAACACCAGTTCCAGGCCGTTTTTTTTCAGGGCGTCCCTCAGTCTGGCCGGATTTTGTTTTGCCTCTTCGGGCATCAGAAAATAATCCAGCCCCACCCCCTGCACACCCAGTTCACCGGCGCGACGAATGATGTCAAAATGCGTCATGGCCCCAGACAACAACGACTGGCTGTAGCACCATTCGTCAAGAGCGAGATTGGCCACTGTCACAGAATTGTCCTCTGCCTGCATCCCCCATCGTTCCCTCTCCCCTTTAGGGGGAGAGGGTGGCGCAACGCGCCGGGTGAGGGGTTTATCCATTAATCCAAAACCACTTTTCTGTTTGCTTTTTCGTTCATGTTTCGCCCCTCACCCGCCCCTGCGGGGCACCCTGCTTCAATCCGTCCGCAGGCCCACGGCGTCCGCGAGGGCGTGATAAACCGCCTCGGACAGTGTGGGATGGGCAAAAGTGCAGGCCAACATGTCTTCCACCGTGAGTTCCAGGGTTTTCATCATCACCAGCGGGGCCAGCAGTTCGCTCACCATGGGGCCATAAAGATGCCCCCCCAGCAGGCCGCCATATTTCGCATCCACCAGCACCTTGACGAAACCCTCTGTTTCACCCGCCGCCAAAGCGCGGCCGCTGGCGGAAAAGTGAAAACGCCCCACACGATAATCCTTGCCCGCCTCCAGCCCCTGGGCCTTGAGGGCGGCTTCCGTCTCGCCCACCCAGGCGGCTTCGGGGTGGGTGTAGACACAGGCGGGAATGGTGTCGTGGGCCACAAAAACCTCTGGTTTGCCCGCCATGTGGCCCACGGCGGCGCGGGCCTGCTGACTGGCGGCGTGGGCCAGCAGCGGCGGGCCGGTGATGTCGCCGATGGCGTAAACCCCCGGCAGTGACGTTTCGTAATGTTCCCCCACGTGAATGAACCCCTTGGCCGTGAGGCTGGGTGAAAGGCCCCCAGACATCAGCCCCGTCAGGTTGGGAACCACGCCCACCCCCAGCAGCACCTTCTGCACCGCCAGCGTCTGATGCTGGCCCTGGGCGTCCACCAGTTCCGCCTGACCGTTGCCGCTTTTGTCGCGGGTCACCTTCACCACCGAGGTTTCCGCAAGCACCTTCACGCCGCGTTTTTCAAAGCTGGCGCGGATGGCCCTGGAGACGTCTTCATCTGCCATGGGCAACAGGCGCGGGGCCACTTCCACCACCGTCACCGACGTGCCCAAGGCGTTGAAAAAATCGGCAAACTCCAGACCGATGGCCCCGCCGCCAATGACGAGCAACGATTTGGGCTGGCCTTTGGGTGGTGAACTTTCCGCCGGGGCTTCGCCAGAAAAACGGGGGAACTTGCGGGTTTTCTCGCCGGTTGTTTCAGGGGCATGGGCCTCGCCCTCAAGGCAAAGCGACAACAGCTCCCGGCTGCTGAGCACCAGTTCGCCGTCCAGCCCCACACCGGGCAACTCGCGGGGCCTTGCCCCCGCCGCCAGCAGCACAAATCGCCCCGTGAGCGTCTGGCTCTGGCCGTTGTGGGTCACCTCTACCGTGCCGGGCGTTAGCACCTTGCCCGTGCCGGTCACCACCGCAACGCCGTGAGATTTCATGAGCATGGCGAGGCCCTTGTTGAGGCGCTTCACCACCTCGCGGCTGCGGTGCAAAATGGCGCTGAAATCGCCCCTTACTTCGCCGGTCAAACCAAAGGCTGTTGGGTCATGCAGCTTGTGCAGCAGGCCAGAGCAGGTCAAGAGCGCCTTGGTGGGAATACACCCCCAGTTCAGGCACACGCCCCCCAGCTCGGTTTCTTTTTCGATGAGCGCCACCTTCAGCCCCAGTTGCGACGCCCGCACGGCGGCCACATATCCCCCGGGGCCGCTGCCAACGATAAGCAAGTCGTATTGGCTCATACCACCAGCATCCTTAACGGATGTTCGATGGCCTGGGCCAGCTCGGCGATGAACGTCGCCGCCAGCGCGCCGTCCACCACCCGGTGATCACAACTCAGCGTGAGCCACAGCCTGTCACGCACCACCACCTGGCCGTTCTCCACCACCGGTTTTGGTATCACCTTGCCCACCGCCAGAATCATGGCCTCTGGCGGGTTGATGATGGCGGCGAATTTGTCGATGCCGAACATGCCCAGGTTGCTGAGCGAAAACGTGCCGCCGGTATATTCCTCTGGCATCAGCCGCCGGGCTTTGGCTTTTTCGGCCAGGGCGTGCATTTCGGTGGCGATTTGAAGCACGGACTTCTGATCGGCGTTGCGGATGACCGGCGTGATGAGGCCTTCTTCAATGGCCACGGCCACACTCACGTGTATGGCGCTGTGGGTGGCGATGCCCTCCTCGGTGAAACTGGCGTTGCAGGCGGGCACACGGCGCAGGGCGTGGGCGCAGCATTTGATGAGCACGTCGTTGAGGCTGATGTGGGCGTCGGGCAGTTCGGCCTTCAGTGTCTGCTGCAACTGTTTGAGCGCCGTGGCGTCCACCTCGCGTTCCAGATAAAAATGGGGCACCTGCTGCTTGGCCTGGGTGAGACGTTTGGCCACTGTCTTGCGCAGCATGGAAAGAGGGGTGATTTCGCTGCCCCGCTGTGTGGGGGCCTGTTTCTCTTGCCGTTTTTTGAGGGCTTCCTCCACATCGCGCCGCACAATGCGCCCCGCCGGGCCGCTGCCCGTGAGGGTGAGCAGGTCCAGCCCCTGCTCGCTGGCCATTTTGGCGGCCAGGGGGCTGACACGAATGCGCTTGGTGGCTGCGCCGGGGGGCAATTCCACCGCCGGTGGCGCTGCCAAAGCGGCGACTGGCGCAACAGGCGCAGCCGCAGGGGCGGCGGCTGGCGCGGGCGCAGGCATGGCCCCCTCTGGCGGCGGGGCTTCACCCTCGGCCCCCAGCAGATAGATGCCCTCACCCAGCGGCACGGGTTTTCCCTCCACCGCCAGCAGTTTGAGCACCACGCCGGGGTCAAAGGCCTCCAGCGGCATCACAGCCTTGTCGGTCTCCACCTCGGCCACCTGCTGACCGGGCTTCACCGCGTCGCCCGGCTTGATCATCCAGCGGACGATGACACCTTCTTCCATGGTGTCGGTGAGCTTGGGCATCTGCGCGATCAGGGCCATGTCAGCTGTAGGTCACCTTTCTCACGGCTTCAAGAATACGCGCCACCGTGGGCAGCACGCGTTTTTCCATGTTCTTGTTATAAGGCATGGGCACGTCTTCGTTCGAGACCCGCTCCACCGGCGCGTCCAGGCTGTCAAAAATGGCGTGCTGGATGCGGTAGACGATTTCCGCGCCGATGCCGCCAAAGGGCCAGCCCTCCTGCACCACCACACACCGGCTGGTTTTGGCCACCGAATTGAAAATGGCGGTTTCATCCAGCGGGCGGATGCAGCGCAGGTCCACCACCTCGGCCTGCACACCGTCCTGCGCCAAGCGCTCGGCGGCCTCCAACACGGTGAACAACGCCTTGCCCCAGGTGATAATCGTCACGTCGCTGCCCACGCGCTTGATGTCCGCCACGCCAAAGGGAATGAGGTATTCCCCCTCTGGCACCTCGCCCTTGGCGCCATAGAGCACTTCGCTTTCAAAAAAGCACACGGGGTTGTCGTCGCGGATGGCGGTTTTAAGCAAACCCTTGGCGTCATGCGGCGTGGCGGGAACCACCACGTAATGACCCGGCATGTGGGCATAAAAATGCTCCATGGCCTGACTGTGCTGCGCCCCCAGCATGTGGGCCGCGCCCGTGCCGCCCCTGAACACGATGGGCAACGTGAACTGACCACCCGACATGTAACGGATTTTGGTGACGTTGTTGAGCATCTGGTCAAACGCCACGGCGCTGAAGTTCCACGTCATGAACTCCACGATGGGCCTCAGACCCATCAGCGCCGCGCCAATGCCCAGGCCCGCAAAACCACTCTCGGCGATGGGCGTGTCAATCACCCGTTTTTCGCCGAACTGCTCCAGCAGGCCCTGGCTCACCTTATAAGCCCCCTGATAGTGCCCCACCTCTTCACCCATCAAAAACACGCGGTCGTCACGGGCCATTTCCTCGGCCATGGCCTGATTGAGCGCGGTTCTGTATTGAATGACAGCCATGGGTCAGTCCACCAACACGTGTTTCGCAAAATCCTCGGGGTTGGGTTCTGGCGCGAGTTCCGCCTGTTTCACCGCTTCGTCCACTTCCTTTTCCACGGTGGCCTCAAGGGCCTTGAGTGCGTCTTCGGTCATCAGGTCGTCTTCCAGAATCAGCACACGGGTGCGGGCCAGACTGTCGCGCTGCAAATGGGCGTCGAGTTCCTCCTGCGTGCGATATTTCGCCGGGTCGGACATGCTGTGACCGCGAAAACGGTACGTCTCGATTTCCAGCAACGTGGGGGTGTTTTCATTCCGGGCGCGGTCCACAGCCTTTTTGACGTGGCGGTAGACGTGCATCACGTCGTCACCCGGCAGGCGTTCGTGATCCATGGCAAAAGGCACCGCCCGCAGACTCACGTCCTGCACACTCAGGCTGCGATACAGCGGCGTGCCCATGCTGTATTTGTTGTTCTCGCAAATGAACACACAGGGCAGCTCCCACAAACCGGCCAGAGAAAGCCCTTCAAAAAACGCCCCCATGTTGGCCGCACCATCCCCAAAAAAACACAGGCACACGCCGCCGTCTCCCTTGTATTTATGGGCAAAAGCGGCCCCCGCCGCAATGGGCACATGCCCCCCCACAATGCCGTAGCCCCCTAAAAAATTCGTGGCGGCATCAAACAGATGCATGCTGCCGCCCCGGCCCTTGCTGCAACCGGCTTCTTTGCCAAACAGCTCGGCCATCATGTCTGCCACGTGCATGCCCCGCGCCAGGGCGTGGCCGTGTTCGCGGTAAGTGGCCACCACGCTGTCCTGAGGTTTGAGCGCCGCAATGGCCCCCACCGCCACGGCCTCCTGACCAATGTAAAGGTGCAGGAATCCACCAATTTTGCCAAAGGAATAAGCCTTGGCGCAGGCCTCCTCGGCCCGGCGGATCAGCAGCATCTGCCGGTAAAGGGCAGTCAGAT
>CAYJOG010000110.1:5408-7978 GCA_964371695.1 uncultured bacterium | reverse complement strand
CAAGGCCAATAAAACCAATGAACATTCCTGCTATTTTGAATGTTCATTGGTATCAGAAGAAATATATGCCCGCACAATTTGTCAGCCGGGTGTTGATGAACACCCGGCTACTGGATTCCCGCTTTCGCGGGAATGACGGCGGGGGCGATGGTTTTTGTCTTTTTCCAGCCACCAACCTCCGGCTTTCGGCATCCCGTCCCCACGGAAATGACGCCAGCAAAGATGGCGCCACCACCCTGCTAAATCTCCAGCAGCCGCCCAGCCAGATTTTCTTCGTCCCACACCAATATGCGGTCGCAGTTGGAACAATGCACGATGTCTTCATCCTGACGCACGGCATCCAGTTCCATGTCCGGCAGGGTCATGCCGCAGCCGCCGCAACACTCGCCGCCGCTGCCGTTGCGCACCGCCGCCACCGCCAGCCCCGCCTTGCGCGCCGACAGGGTTTTATAAAGCCCCAGTTGCTCTTCGTCCACACCACACAGCACCTCTTCACGCCGATCCTTCACGCGAAAGGTCAGGTCATCCAGCGCCGCCAGTTCGCGGTTGATTTCTTCCTGCTCTTCGGCCATTTCGCGGGCGGCGTGTTTTTCGCGTCCCTGCAACACCGTCAGGGCCTGCATCTCGGCGCTTTCCTGGTCCATGAGCGTGAGCAACGTTTCATCCTGCTCGCCCTGGTCGCGCTTCAGCGCGTTGATGAAGTTTTCCAGGTCGGCCAGTTCGCGGGGGTTGGTCACCTTGCCGCTCATGAGTTTTTTCTGGTTGAGGTTGATTTTGTCTTCCAGCGACTTCAGCGCCAGTTGTTTGTCTTTAAGGGTCTGGCGGGTGGCGTGCAGCACGGCGTTCTGCTGCTCAATCTCCACCAGCACCGCCCCGTGGCGCTTCTGGATTTCGGTGGGGGCCAGCAGTTCGCGGCGCTGGCGTTCAAAGGCCGCCAGCTTGCTGTCCAGGAGTTGAAGCAGATACAGCAGGCGGAGTTTCATGAGGGGGGGAATCTTATACCAATGAACATTCAAAACAGCATGAATGTTCATTGAATTAATAGGCCTTGCCGTTCGTCGTGAACGGCTGCGGCCCGGCGCTGCGCAGGCAAAGCCCGCTTGCGCCGCGAACACCTCCAGCGCTTTTTGCACCTCGGTGTTCGAGCGAATTCATCCATGAATTCATGCCAATTCTCACCCAACCCGCCGAACTTCGCAGCACCCGTTTCCCAACCGGTTCATCGCTCAAGGTTAATGCCATTTCGGTTGAGAATTTGTATTAACAGGATGCAGAAGGTTGAGGGCAGATGGTTCAGTCTTGTTGAAACAACGCTTTTTCATACAGCGGCAGCACGCGCAACAGGTCAAACCGCTGGGCGCTTTTTTGTATGACCGCCGGGTCAAACGCAGGCAGCCGCGACAGAAAATCCACCAGCCCGTCCGCCAGGGCGCAGACACTTTCGGGTGTCACCAGCAGGCCGGTTTCGGGTGTCACGATGTCGCCGGGGCCGGTGGGACAGTCGGTGGCCAGCACGGGTTTGCCCAGGGCCATGGCCTCTACCAATACGTTGGGGAAACCCTCCAGATGCGAGGCCAGCACAATGCCATCGGCCTGGGCCATGAGGGGCCAGGGGTTGGGGGCCTGGGGCAGAAAAAAAACATGGTCCGCCACACCGCGCTCCGTGGCCAGATTCTGCAAATAAGTCTGGTAACCCGGTGTGTATTCCCGACCCAGGCAAATGAACGTGGGGGGCGCGTGACCCCGCTGTTGCATCAGCCCCATGGCCTCAATCACCATTTCCTGTCCCTTGTTGCGTTGCAGCGATGCGGGGCAGAGCAGGCGGGGGGTCTGGCCCGGCAGCGGGTCCGCCGGTTGAGTGGCCAGCTTTCGCACCCGTGCGGCATCAACGGGGTTGACGATGCTGAAAAAATGGTTTTGGGCGGCGGGGGCCACCGCCGCCCAGGCGCGGGCGTGGTTGTTGCCCTGGCCAATGACGCCGCTGACGCGGGCCAGGGCGCGGCCCTGCTGGGCCAGATAAGCCGGGGTATAAAACGCCGGGGGCGCGGCGGGGCGCACCACCAGACGAAACCGGCTGGGCGAGAGCCGCCGCAGCCACACGAAGTTTTCAAAATTGCCCCCCGTGGCCAGCACCGCGAAGGGCCGCACCTTTTGCACCAGCGCCCACAGCCGGGGCCACCACACAAACTTGCGGGGGTGCCCCAGCGCCACGTGATGCACATGGGGCAACAGGCTCTCTGCGAGCGCACCGCCCGGCAGGCAACTCACCAGCCATACCTCAAACCGCGCCGGATCCAGCGCGCCTGAGAGCGTGGCCATCACCCGCTCCATGCCTCCCGCCTCCAGCGAATACACCCAGATCAGCAGGCGTTTTTTGGGCAATCAGTCAATTCCCCCCGGAATGTTTTTGGTCAACGGCCTTCAGTAGCGGCGATGTCCATTGCTGTTAGATTACCTGTAGCCCCGGCGTCTCGCCGGGAGAATGAAAACCGCCGCAGGCGGCACAAAATAGAAGTTTTTCAGAGAAATAAAAAAAGACAAAAAGGTGCGCGCCTCTGGCGCGACAAATA
>CAYJOG010000110.1:0-5398 GCA_964371695.1 uncultured bacterium | reverse complement strand
CCCCCCCTGGGGTAAAAAAATCCATTTAATCAAAAAAAAAAAAAAACAAAAAATCGGGCCGCCCCTCGGGCGCCACAAATCCTCCCGGCGAGACGCCGGGGCTACGTTAAAAACCCACGTAATTTCTGTGCCTTCTTCATGAATCTAACAGCCATGGCGGCGATGTTGCTATCGCCTTTGCTCGGCCAGATGCCCCGATGGGCATCTGGAAAGACTCCTCGCAAACTATCGCCGTTGTTTCTCAGCGCGGTGAGGACACCGCGCCTACTCTACATGGGTTTGAAAAACCAAACCCGGCGGCGCGGCGGATCATCAGGCATTCGTGACATGCCTACTTGTTGAACAGGTTTGAAAACACCAGCACACTGGTGAGCAGGTTGGTGTAAAAACTCAGCCGGTTGGTGCGGCGCGAGCCGGCTTTTTCTTCCACCACCACCTGTTCGCCGGGATACACCACCACGTCGCGGCCTTTCACCACCACGCCGTTCTGGCGCCTGACCTGAATGGTGTTGTAATCGGCGCTGCGCGAAAGCCCAGCCCGGCGCAGATAATGGATGGCGGAGCGGTTGGGCAAAAAGGCGTAGGTGCCCGGGTCTTCCACAAAGCCGGACACCATCACTTCGTCGTTTTCTTCGGCCACAATCACGCGGTCGCCCCGTTGCAGTTCCATGTTGTAGTCAAAATCCTTGTCCAGAATCAGTTTGTCGAGCCTGAGCGGAATGATTTTGTCTTCTTCCAGTTGGCCGTCTTTGTCCAGCCGCCGCCTGAGCACAAAAGAGTTGCGCAGGTCAATGGTGCCAAAGGTGACGGTCTTGATGTCGGCTTCTTCTTTTTTGATGCTTTCACTGTCAAAAAGCTCCAGCCGCAGGCCCCCCGCCAGATTCACGGCGTCATACACCGTCAGACCCTCCTGAAAAGGAATCGGTCCCGGATGCACCAGTGCGCCTTCCAGCGTGACAAAGCCCCGGATGGTGGCCGGGTCCAGCACCACCAGCCGGTCGCCGGGTTGCAGTGTGCGGTCTTCGATGTCGGGATAACCCTTCAGGCTCAGGCGCTCCTTGCGGGGGTTGTCTTTTTCATCAATGGTGAGCAGCATGGCCTCGGTGGGTTTTTTGGCCGGGTCCAGGCCGCCCACGCGAAAGAGGACATCCTTCAGCGAGCTGCCCGCGTTCAGGTCCACCTGTCCCGGCAGGCGCACGGGGCCTTCCACCGACACAAAACTGCCCTTGGCGTGGGTGTAGGAATAAACCGTCACCACGTCGCCATCTTCGAGCTGGGGGGCGGGTGCGCCCTCGACGGGCCAGCGCACGTCAATCTGCCGAAAGGCCGAGGGGTCTTTGTCGCTCTTCAGCACCCGCTGGATCATGATGCGGTTGCCGTTGGCCTTGACGGTGAAGCCTTTGGCCAGAGACACCAGCTCCCGCAGGGTTTCAGAGGCCAGCAGTTCGTAGGAATTGGGCGCGTTGACTTCGCCCTTTATGTCCACCACCGCGTGGCGCACCGGCACACGCACCATCAGACCGGGTGTGAGGTAGGGGTTCTGGCTCAGGTCGCCTTCTTCTTCATATTTCACCAAATCAACGGCCCGCTCCTGGCCGTTTTGCAACAACAAAACCCGGCGCTTGGACCCCCACGGGGCCAGTCCGCCCCCCTGGCGCAACAGATAGGACAGGCGGGTGAGGCCGTTGACCTGATACAAACCCGGACCATTGACGCCCCCCAGCAGGTTCACCACAAAAGAACCTGGGTCCATGAGCAGAAATGACACCCGCAGATCAGGAAAAGCCTGTTTGTAGCGTTTGACCACACCGGCGGTGAAGTCCGACAACCGCTGGCCGCTGGCTTTCAGTTCACCCAGAAAGGGCAGCACCAGTTTGCCCTCTGGCAGCACCTTGAGGGTTTTGAAGTTGGTTTGTGAACCGGGGCGGGTGAGGGCCAGCTGAAACGTGTCACCCACCACCAGTTGATATTTCTCCGGGTCCACCGGGGCTTCCAGGCCCGTGATGCCCCCCAGGGGAATGGGAGATGACGCCGCCTGGCCCATGTTGGCGGAGCCTTGGACCCCCGACGCAGGGGGAGCGGCCACCATGGCCGCCTGCACCGGGGCGTTCACCAGCCACAGGCACAGGCCGAACAAAACCCAGAGGCGGCAATGGGCTGGTTTGTGGAGGTTCTGAAACATGAACCGTGAGGGTAATGACTCTGGCCCAAAGCCGCAACCGGCAGGGGCGGAAATCCGTGTGCCCGGCAGCAGTAGGCGCGGTGTCTATTGCTGTTTTGTTTGAAGAGAAATCAGGCATTTTCGCCCCTTTTTTGAGTAGGCGCGACGCCGCTATCGCCTTTGCTCGGCCAGATGCCTCAATAGGCATCTGGAAAGATTCCTCGCAAACCGTCTTGCAACAACCAGCATGAAATCAAGGGTTTTGCCCCTTCACGGCGACGGGGGCGTCGCCGCTACTCCGGTAAACTTGGCAGCAATGGGAAAAGATTCCCGTGCATCGCTATTCCCGACAAACGCCGTGAAACCACTACAATAACTTTCCATGGCGCTGAATTGCCCCAAGTGCGGGGTTGCATTGCGGGAGCCGCCGCCCAAGTTCTGCACCCACTGCGGCGCAGACCTGGTGCTGCACTCCCCCAAGGTTGTCCGCGAAGAAGAAAAAAAGCCCCTGCTGATGTTCGCGGGCGCGGGCCTGCTGGGGGTGCTGCTGCTGGTGGGCATTTACATCAAGTTCATCCGCAAGGCTCCCGAAGCGCCCCCCGAAATCATGACCCCCACGGTGACCCGTGAAGACCCCACGCAGGACGAGGGTTTTCAGCAGATGTTTCTCACCGCCTACAACGCCTACGCCGACTACCACCAGAAAATCGCCCTGTGGTATCCACCCCTCTACGACAGTTTTCTGGACGCCAGCCTGCTGGAAGGCGCCACAGAAGCCGTGGCCAATCTGGACACGCTGTTTCAAAAGCTGGAGCCCTATCTGGTGGACATTGACAAGAACGGCGGCGTGGACAGGTTCCGCGACCTGCTGGACGCCACCAACACCATTGTGGACCCGGTGGTGGCCGCGTGGTTTTGCGACAAAAAGGGTTGCCCCCTGTGGGTGACCGAAAAAGCCGGCCTCACACAAAAGGGCGACCTCACGTTTGCCTGCGACCGCCTGTTGTTCACCCTGCGGGTAGACGACATCGACCACGGCTGCACTCACCCCCGCGACCGCGCCAACCTCACGGTGAAACAGGCCCGGTCGTTCAAGCGTTACAAAGGCAAATACGACAAAACCTGGCTGGATGAAATTCAGGAAGACGCCCGCACCCACCGCCAGCACGGTTATGCCTGGGCCAATTACGGCTACATGCTCATGCTGGTGCAGAAACAGGAAAACCAAGCGTATATGGCCTATAACACCGCCGACGTGGCCGGGCGCGGCGGCAAGGATCACGAAAACTGGGTGGTGAGCCTGAAACTGGCGGACCTGAACCAGAAGAGCCGGAACTACACTGCGGCGCAGGAACATTTCGCCCGGGCGTTTCACAACGCGCCGGAACACAACCCCGCCGTGCGCAGCCGGGTGGGGCTGATGGCGCTGGCGTCTCTGCAGAACGACGCCGGGGCGGACAGGTCGCTGGCCATCATTGGCGCGCTCCGGCAAGAGGGCCACACCGAGGCGATGCTGGATTATTACGAAGCCCGCGCCCTGGCCAAGCGTGAAAACTTTGAAGAAGCCCTACCCCTGATGGAGAAATACCGCAAAACCCTCAAGGACCCGGCGGAAATCGAAAAAATCGGCTATGAAATAGACGGCATCAAAAACCTGCTGAAAACCCGCGACCGCATGAAAAAGCTGGAAGAAGAACGGGCGCTGAAACCCAGGGAACTCCAACCCAAAGAAGAAACCCCCAAAGGCAATTTTGTGAAACTGGCGCCCGTGCAGCCGGGGGCCGCGAGCGGCTCCGCCGCCGCCAGCAATTAATGCCAATGAACATTCGAAACAGCTTGAATATTCATTGGTTTAATTGGCCTTGCCGTTCGTCGTGAACGGCTACGGCCCGGCGCGGCGCAGGCAAAGCCCGCTTGCGCCGCGAACACCTGCGGCGCTGTCTGCGCCTCGGTGTTCGAGTCGAATTCATCCGTGAATTCATACCAATTTTCACCGAGCCGCCGGACTTCGCGGCACCCATTTTCAAACTGGCTTATCGCTCAGGGCCAATGCTGTTTTGGTTGAAAATTGGTGTCAACCCCGTGAGCCGGTAAAAAGGCGGCAAGCTTGCCAAGGGGGTCTGGGGCCAACATCATGTTCCCCACGGGCGCTTTGCCCTTGCCACCATGTCCACACACGATCACCTGAAAACCTACAAAGACCGCATCGGCCAGTTCATGGAAGAACACATTCCATTCAACAAGCTGGTGGGTTTTCGTCTGGGTGAAATAAGGCCGGGTTACGCCGAGCTTTATCTGGACCTGCGGCCCGAACTGGTGGGGGACATTTTTCGCCCGGCGCTGCACGGGGGCGTCATCAGCGCCATGGCCGACACCTGCGGCGGGGCGTGTCTGTGGACTGGCCTGGACCTGGGCGACGTGGTGAGCACGGTGGACCTGCGGGTGGATTATCTGCGGCCCTGCCCCACCGAGGGGCGGTTGATTGCCGCCGGAGAAACCCGCCGCCTGGGCAACCGGGTGGGTGTGGTGAACATCAAGCTGTACATGTCTGACGCCCCCGACGTGATTCTGTCCGAGGCCATGGGGGTCTATAACGTGGTGCGTGGCAAACGCAAAAAAACGTGACGCCAGCCAGCCAAAAGCTCCGCCGCCCCCCCGCTGGTCTGGCGCGGCTTGCTGGCGCGGCCCCGCCGCCCGGTTATGGCACGTTGGCCGAAAACGCCCGGCGGCTGATGCATCTCACCGAAAAAGGCGCGGGGCGGCTGTTTGTGTTGGGCCACAGTGTGCGGGGCAGGCCCCTGTGGGGCGTGCATCTGGGGCCGCCGCAGGGCAAGGCCCCCCAAGTGATGATCCAGGCCCAGATACACGGCAACGAATGGATCGGCACGGAGCTTTGTCTGGCGCTGCTGGAGCACCTGGGCCAGCACGGCCCGCCGCGCAAAACGGGCCTTTGGGTGTTGCCCATCCTCAACCCCGACGGTTATGAACGCACCCTGCGCCGGGTGCAGCACGCGGTGGCGGCGCTGGGGCGGCGCAACGCAAACGGCGTGGACCTCAACCGCAACTGGCCGGTGGGGTTTTACAACAAAGGGGGCGGATTTTTCAGCGGCAGCCGCAGCGGCCTCAGCCCCTATTACCGCGGGCCTTATCCGCTGAGCGAGCCAGAAACCCGCACGCTCGCCCGCGTGGTGAAAGAAGAAAACATCCGGGCCAGTGTGTCGCTGCACGCCTATGGGG
>CAYJOG010000109.1:2100-7995 GCA_964371695.1 uncultured bacterium | reverse complement strand
TTTGCCTGCGCCGCGCCGGGCCGCAGCCATTCACGACGAATGGCAAGGCCAAATATCGGTGTGACATGAACACTCGCCGGCCTTTTGACGTGGTGCTTTTTGGCGCAACGGGTTACACCGGCAAGCTCATTGCCCAGCACCTGCAGGGCAGGGGACTCTCATTCGCCCTGGCGGGACGCAACCCCGAAAAACTGCGCGCCCTCTCTGCGTCACTGGCCGAAAAACCGGCCATTCTGATGGCCGACGCGGGTGACGCCAAAAGCCTGCTGGACATGGCCAAGGTGGCGCGGGTGCTGGTGTCCGCCGCCGGGCCTTTTGCCCAACACGGCGAAGCGGTGGTGCTGGCTTGTCTGAAGGGCGGCTGCCATTATCTGGACACCACCGCCGAGTTGCCGTTCATTTTGCACGTCACCCGCAAGTTTCACGCACCGGCGCAAAAAAAGGGCCTGTGTGTTGGCCCGGCCTTTGGTTTTGATGTCGCCCCTGGTCACCTGGCCGGTTGTCTGGCGCTCGCGGCTTTGCCGGGTGCGCGAGGTGCGCGGCTGCATCTTTATTACCAGTTTCACCGGGCGGTCTACAGCCGGGGCAGCGCCCGCAGCATGTTCGCCGCCGCCACCGAAGAAGGCGTGATTTTTGAAGGGGGCCGGTTTGTGGCCGTCCACGCCCTGGATGAAAAACAGGAGGTGCGTTTGCCCGGCGAAAAAGACTCTCAACACGCCCTGCTCATGCCCCTGGGCGAGGTGGTGACACTGGCCCACAGCCTGCCGGTGACGGAAGTCAGAACCTGGGTGGTGATGGATGGCCTGTCCGCGCCGGTGACCAGAATGCTCTGGCCGGTTTTTGCCCGCCTCATGCACAGCGCCGTCGGGCCAAAACTGCTCAAGGGGCTGGACGTGTTGCCCGAAGGCCCGGACCCCTGGCTGCGTCAGGCCATGGGATACGTCATTCACGCCCGCGCCGAAAATGAAGGCGGCCAACAGGCCTGGGCGGTGGCCGAAGGCAGCGACGCCTATGGCCTGACGGGCGAACTGCTGGCGGTTTATGCCGAGCGTCTGGCCAGGGGCGACGTGAAGGCGTCGGGCGTCATCACGCCCCACCAGTTGGGTGACGCCGCCTGGCTTGAGTCGGCGCTGAAAAAACATCCGGTGAGGTTTCGGGTTTTGGGTGGCGAAAGCGCGTAACGGCTCAATGCTCCGGCGCTGTGGTGGGTCTGTTTTTCATCGCCTGAAACACCTTGCTGGGCAAGGGTTTTTCCAAGGTCTTTTCCATAAGTTGATTTGTCTCCACCAGTGCGGGCAGTTCCACACCCGTGTCAAAACCCTGCTGCTGACACAAAAAAACCACGTCTTCGGTGGCCACGTTGCCGCTGGCCCCTTTGGCATAGGGGCAGCCCCCCAGGCCCCCGGCGCTGGCGTCGAAACGCCGGAAGCCCAAATCCAGCGCCGCCTGAATGCCCGCGAGGGCGAGGCCGTAGGTGTCGTGCAGGTGCAGGCTGTAGTGGCTGGCTTCGCGCTGCTCAAGCAAGCCTTCGCACAGGTGGCGCACCTCGGTGGGCGTGGCCTTGCCGATGGTGTCGCTCACGACGATTTCCGTCGCCCCCATCTGCCACAGGTGACGCACAATCTCCAGCACCTTGCCCGCCGCCACCGGTCCCTCATAGGGGCAGTGCCACGCGCAGGAAAGATACACCCGCGTGCTCACGCCGTGGGCCTTGGCCAGGTGCAGTTGATGGGTCAGATCGTCCAGTGATTCCTTCACGGTTTTGCCGATGTTGCGCTGGTTGAAGGTGTCGCTGGCGGCGGCCAGCAGCGACACGTGCCCGGCCCCGATATCCAGCGCCTTTTCCAGTCCCTTCAGGTTGGGGGCCAGCAGCCAATAAGACACACCCGGCGCGGGGGGCAGGGCGCGGAAAAGTTCGGCGGTGGCTGCCATTTGGGGCACGCGGTCTTCCCGCACCATGGCCCCCACCTCAATTTCTTTCAGCCCGGCCCGTATCAGGCCGGTGATCCACTCTTTGCGCAGGGGGGCGCTCAGGGGTTTGGTTTCGTTCTGCAAACCATCGCGGGGGCCGACCTCAAAAATCTGCACGGTGTTGGAGAGTCCGCCGGGTGAAAGCAGAAAAGGATGGGCTTCAGTCATTCACTGGCACCCAGGCGGCGGCCCGGCGCTCCGAAAATGCGCGTAGCCCCTCCTGGGCCTCCTGGCTCAGTCGGCGATGGGCCGCCAGTTCGGTGGCAAAGTCTCCTGATTCCAGCGGCAGTGGGCACAATTCGGCCACCAGGGCCTTGGCCAGACGCTGGGCCTCCAGGCCCCCCTTCAGGCACAGTTGAATTACCTTGCCTGTCTGTTCCTGAAGCGCCTGGGTATCGTTCAGCACCCAGTGCACCAGACCGATTTCCCGTGCATGGCTGGCGGGGAAAACCTCGCCGGTGATGAACAAGCGCCGGGACTGGCTGGGGCCGATTTTCTGGACGACAAAGGGGGCGGCTTCGGCGGGCACCAGACCCAGGCGCACCTCGCTGAAACAGAAACTGGTGCTGCTCAGGCACAGCACGGCGTCGGCGCAGGCCACCAGCCCCGCGGCCACGCCAAACACGTTGCCCTGCACCACACACACCACCGGCAGGGGCAGGTTGTTCAGTTTCAGGAACAGTTCGTGCAGGCTGCGGCCCTGGGCGGCGTTTTGCGAAAAATCGGATTTCGCCAGAGTATTGAGCCAGTCCAACCCTGCGCCCGCGCTGAAGGTGGGGCCGGTTGCGTCCAGCACCAGCAGGCGGTTTTTGGCCGAGCGCGAGATTTCTTCAAGCTGAAGGGAAAACGCCTCCACCAGGGCCTGATCGAAGGCGTTGTGCCGAGGGGTGTCCGTCAGGCTCAGGCGCACCACGCCCCGGCTGTCGGTTTTGGTCTTGAGCCTGTCCATCCGGCGCAGAGTTTAACAGGTGGGGCGTGGGGGCTGGGTTCATTGCTGTCCGGTATATTGGTAGCCCCGGCGTCCCGCCGGGAGAAAAAAACCGCCGAAGGCGTCACCAAACAGTTTTTTTTCGGGGGATAGTTCATTTTGTGTAAGTTTATGCACTCCAACATCGTTCCCTCTCCCCTATGGGGAGAGGGTGGCGCGTAGCGTCGGGTAATGGGCGCGGGAGGTCTTTTGGGAATGCGGCAGCATATTGATGCTGCCGGGCGCGCCCAGCGGCACGGCGAAGTAGGGTGGGCGTCCTCGCCCGCCTGAGCGCGAAGCGCGAAACAGCCGAGGCAAAACATAAGCAAAAAATCAAAAAAACAGTGGTTTCTTTGCCTTTGAATAAACCCCTCACCCCAGCCCTCTCCCCATTAAAGGGGAGAGGGGGTAGGGGGCGTTTTGTTGTTTGGCAACGGGCACGACAAGGTGGAACATCGTGCGCAAACTTCATAAAAATGAACTAGGGAAAAAAGCCAACGAGGTGCGCGCCTATGGCGCGGTGGATACTCCCGGCGAGACGCCGGGGCTACGGTAAAACCCCCCGGTAACTCCTCAGTTTTTTACAAACCTGACACCAGTGGGTGCTGCCTCTTCCGGCATCGGGGTGCAGCCATAAAGTGACAAGTGAAAAATATAAAGTTGCACTTTCTAAAAATGTTGCTACACTGGTCCCATGGCCAACGGTGTCACCTCCCGGCTCATGCGCATGAGAGAGCTTTCCGCCCTCACCGGCCTCAGCAAGAGCGCCATCCGGTTTTATGTGTCCGAGGGTCTGGCCCCCGGCCCGGTGCAGCACCAGCGCAACAGCGCGCTTTATTCCGAAGACACACTGCGGGGCCTGGAACTGGTGCGGCAGTTGCGCGAAGACCAGGGTTACTCCCTGGCCATGATTCGCCAGAGCCTGGCCGCCGTGGGGCCGGGGGGCGCGGTGGCCGAGGCGGGGGAACTGAAAGCCGCCCTGGCGGCCCTGGGGGGCGACGCGCCTGCCTATGGCGCAGAAGACCTCTGTGCCCGCACGGGCCTTAAACCCGCCGAACTCAAGCGCGCCGAAAAAATGGGCCTTGTGCTGCCCGTGGCCCACGGGGCTGTGGTGGCCCGTTATGACGAAGCGGACCTGGCCGCCGCCCAGGCGGTGGCGGAGCTGCTGGCCATGGGCGCCACCTGGAAGGAACTGGAGAGTTTTGGCGAGGCGGCGCGGCATTTTCTGGAACTGCAAATGGACCTGCAAAAACGCCTGGTGCAGGGCCTGAGCCGCCGGGGGGTGCTCAAGGTGAGCAGCACCCTGTTGCGCCTGGGCCGCGTCACCAACCGTTATCTGTTCGATCGCAATCTGAAACAGGCCGTGATGGCCCAGCTTGAACAAACCCCCAAGGAGGTAACAGGCAATGACTGACGTGGACGTGGTGGTAATCGGTTCTGGCCCGGGGGGCCTCAGCACAGCGGTGCTGGCGGCCAAGGCGGGCAAGTCGGTGCTGGTGCTGGAGAAGCACTACATGGCGGGGGGCTATACCCACGCCTTCAAGCGCAAGGGGTTCAAGTTTGACGTAGGCATTCACTACATCGGCGACGTGGGCGAGGGCGAAAGCCTGGGCCGGTTTCTGGATTACATGGACCTGCAGGGCCTGGAGTGGGTGCGGGTGCGGCCAGAGGGTTATGACCGCATCATCGGCCCGGACCTGCGCTTTGACATTCCTGCCAGTGAAGACGCCTATCGGGGCCGGATGCTGGAACAATTCCCCGCCGAAAAAGCAGGCATTCACGAATATTTCAAGGTGATGAACGGGCTGACGGATGAAGTGCGCCACCTCATGATGATCCGCTCTGCCGCCGACGTGCTCACACTGCCGCAAAAGGCCCCCAACATGATGAAATGGGGCTGGCGCAATCTGGGCCAGTTTTTGAAACAGAACGTGAAAGACCCCCGTCTGGCCACGGTGATGGCGGGCATTTGCGGCGACTATGGTCTGCCGCCGGGCAAGGCGCCCATGCCCATGCACGCCATGCTGGTGGGGCATTACATGAACGGCGCGTGGTATCCCCGTGGCGTCAGCGCCGCCATTCCCCAGGCGTTTGTGGACTCTCTGGAACGCCACGGCGGAAAAATTCGCCTGAAAACCGGCGTCAAGCGCATCCTCACCGAAAAAGGCGCGGCCATTGGCGTGGAGCTGGAAAACGGCGAGGTCATCCGGGCCAAACACGTGGTGTCCAACGCCGGGGCCATCCGCACCTACAGCAAGTTGCTCAAGCCAGAGGAATTGCCGCTTTACTGGCGTCTGCGGGCGCAGGGCTTTAAGGCCAGCGCGGCGTCATTCTGTCTGTTCATTGGGGCCAAGGGTCACCCCTCGGACATTGGCCTGGGGCCTGAGAACTGGTGGATTTATCCCACCCACGACATTGACCGGCTCTATGACCCCAAACACCAGTGGCCCACGGGTGAAATGAAACCCAGCCTTTTTGTGAGTTCGCCCTCGTGCAAGGACCCCTCCAGCAAAATGGCCCCGGAGGGCTGTTTCACGGTGGACGTGGTGACGCTGATCAACAGTAAACTGTTCAACAAATGGGCCGACACGCAACTGAACAAACGGGGCGAGGACTATGACCAGCTCAAGGAAAAACTCCAGAACCAGATTCTGGACACGCTGGAGGAACACCTGCCCGGCCTGAAAGAGCGTGTTTCACACGTCGAGGCCAGCACGCCGCTCACCAACCTGCACTATGGCGATTATCCCCAGGGGTCCATTTATGGTCTGGAGAAAAACATTTGGCAGATTCCGCCGCTGGGGCCGCCGGTGGCCGGGCCGATTAAAAACCTGTTCATGACCGGCGCGGACACCCTGGGACACGGCTTTGGTGGTGCGGTGGCGGTGGGTTTCGGCGCTGCCAGCGCTTTGTTGCATCAGAACCTGTTCAAGGCCAGCGCCGAAGGCGCACCGGCG
>CAYJOG010000109.1:0-2090 GCA_964371695.1 uncultured bacterium | reverse complement strand
GCGCTTTGTGGACCCCCACCGGGTGAACGCCCCGCGCCTATGGCGCACCGGCGGGGCAGGGCAGGGCCAGCGCGTGAGTTGGCAGAGCTTCCCGCTTTACGCCACTGCCTTGCGGCTTTTGGGCATGCGCCGTTTTTTGATCACATAACCCTCCGGCAGCGCTTCTTTCATCCAGCGGTTGGCCAAGTGTTTGGGAATCTCGATCACCTCGGCGGGTTTTTCGTAGGTGCCAAAGATGTGGTCAAACAGGTCGGTGGTGACGCCGTGGTTTTTCTTGGGGTTTTCAAAATGGTGGGAGAGGTGGTGCTTCCACATTTTTTCTTCGTAGGCGTTGCGGGGCGGGCGGCGGTGGATGCCCTGGTGGAACTCTTCGTAAATCAGAAAGCCGAGAATCAACCCGCCGGTGGTGAGCGCCGCTCGGCGCAGACCCAGCACCGGTGTGAGGCCAATCTGCACATAAGTGGCGTATTCCACCACGATGGGCAGCATCATTTTCAGGCCCTTGAAATAGGTCCAGTCCGGCGTGTCGTTTTGTGTGGGGTCGCGGTGATGGTCCAGGTGATCTTTGGTGGCCTGAATGGTTTTGGGGCCGTGGTGGAACATGCCGCCGTGCAGGGCAAATTCCAGGGCGGGCCAACTCACCACACCCGTTCCGAGCCAGAAAAGAGAATCCAGGAGACCAGCCATGAGAAACCTCCAAAAATGACGTTTCAGTCATTTTGCGGGAGTCGAAGTCGAAAATCAAGTCAAATGACCAAATTTTTATGGGGGGCAAAAAACCTTATCCAAAACGGGTATAAATCGGGGCTTGGCGTTATCCTGTCGCCACGGGGCACAGGCCAATCCGCCCTCGGAGGTTTTCATGGCATTTCACGCCAGCCAGCTTGCAGACATTGACAAAGACCTGCTCAACGCGATTCAGGATGATTTTCCGCTCACTGCCCGGCCTTATCAGGTGGTGGGTGAACGCCTGGGCATCAGCGAGGAAGAAGCCATTGAGCGCACGGCGGTGATGAAGAACCAGCACAAGGTCATTCGGCAGATCAGCCCCATTTTCGACACCCGCGCCCTGGGTTATCAAAGCGCCCTGGTGGCCATGAAGATTCCGCCGGAGCGCTTGCTGGCGAGTGCGAAAATCGTGAACGAACACCCCGGTGTGAGCCACAACTATCAGCGCAGCCATCCGTTCAACATGTGGTTTACGGTGGCGGTGGCCCCCGGCTCGCGCCTGGGGGTGCAGGGCACCATCGACGCATTACACAAACTGGCCGGGGCCGAGCGCACCATCGAACTGCCCACGCTGCGCCTGTTCAAGATCGGCATGAAGCTGGACCTCACCGGCAAGAGCCTGCTGGAAAAATCCACCGACGAACACTTCAGCGAAAAAGACCGCGAAAAGTCGGCGGGGCTGCGCCTGAGCGAAAGCGACGTGGAACTGGTGAAGGTGATGCAGGTGGACCTGCCGGTGGTGGCCGAGCCGTATCGTGAGCGGGCCGAGATTCTCGAAATCACGCAGGACGAATTGTTTGAACGCCTGCTGCGCATGAAGGAAAAAGCCCAACTCAGGCGGGTGGCGGCGATTCTTTATCACCGCCGGGCGGGGTTCCGCGAAAACGTGATGGGCGTGTGGAAGGTGCCCGCCGAGGATGTCATGAAGGTGGGGCCGGTGATGGCGCAATACGCTACGGTCAGCCATTGTTATGAGCGGCCGGTTTATCCCCCGGACTGGGAATATTCCATTTACACCATGGTGCATGGTCAGAATCGCGAAGAATGCGAAGCCATTCTCAAGGCCATGCAGCAGGAAACCGGCGTGGCCGAAATGCTGCCCCTGCGCAGCGAGGCGGAGTTCAAAAAAATCCGCCTGCTGTATTTCACCGAGGACTACGCGGGGTGGGAAGAAAAGGCGCTGGGGAAACTGGGGCAGAAATAGGGCGTTTTTTGGAGCAGGCGCGACGCCCATGTCTCGCTGTCATTAGAACAAAAACCAGAGGGTTTTTTACGGTAGCCCCGGCGTCCCGCCGGGAGGAACAACCGCGCCGCAGGCGCGCACCATTCAGATTTCTCTTCATATTTCCCTGAAAAAACCC
>CAYJOG010000108.1:5460-8069 GCA_964371695.1 uncultured bacterium | reverse complement strand
GACCCAGGGTTTCCAGCAGGGCCATGGCCTGTCGGGCATCCTGTTTTTTACCGGCCAGATACTGGGCCAGCAACAGGTTTTCCATGGCTGAAAGCGCGCCGATGAGGTGCAGCCGCTGGGGCACAAAACCGATGTGTCTGCCCCGGAAATGATCCAGCGCCGCCGGTGAGAGGCCCCTCAGCGCCACACCCGCCACATGCACCTCGCCCTGCTGGGGGTGCAGCAAACCGGCCAGCAGATGAAGCAGGGTGGTTTTGCCGCTGCCGCTGGGGCCGATCACCAGGGCCTGTTCTCCCTGCTTCAGCGAAAAAGCAGCCAGTTGCAGGGCGGCCCCCTGGCCGTAGTCGTGATGGATGTCCTTCAGCTCAATCATGGTGTCTCAGCGCTGGGGCATCCTGGCAGGTTCGCAAAATAATCGCAACCGTGTTGCAATTTAGGGCCACCTCACTTTTTCCAGGCAAAACGGAAATCACAGTGGGGGCCGCCGGTGGAAAGCTCCACCGTGCGGGTCATTTGTACTTCGGGCTGGTGCTGCTCAAAAAAATGGGCGTCGCCCTGGCAAAAGTGGCTGGCCATGTCCATTTCACCCACGGCGCTCAGCAGTTCCACAAACCGGCAGCGATGCACGGTGAAGTTAATGGCGGCGTCCTGCTCAAAGGTCAGGTTCACGTCGGCGTTGAAAAACTTTCTGGCGATTCTTTCGCCAAAACGGCGGCGGGCGTTTTCTCCCAGGTGCAGCACCTGTTTTTTGCGCAGCAGGGGCACGTTGAGTTTGAGAAACGTGATGGAGCTTTCCAGCACCACGCGGCGGGTGAGTTCGCGGGCGCGGGCCGGGGGCACCCGTTTGCGCAGGGCGCGTTCCAGCAACACCGCCGGGCCAAGTTGTTTGCGAGAGAGCAGGTCCTGGTCATCCACCGGCGGCCCCAGGGCGGCAAAGGGTTCGCCCCTGGTTTCGGCAATCACAATTTCGCCCATCAGCCCCAGCAGCGGCAACAGCCCCAGCTCCGGCAAAAGAATGCCGAAAGTGCGCCACGCGCCGTCCAGCTCAGCCTGCACCACCTCTTGAGGAATCGCCGCCATGGGTCAGACAAAGAGCTTCAACAAAGACCTTTTGGCCTGCTGGTTGAGGGTGCGGGGCAAAATCTCGGTCACCGCCAGATACAACGACAGGCCGGTGATGGCGATCCAGGTTTCGGTGGCATAAAGGCGACGGGTGGCCATTTTTTCAAAGGGCATGTCGGCGGCGCGCTCACCCAGGGGGCCGCCTTCGTCGTCGCGCAGGGCAAAAAACACCATGTAGGCCCCATAGCCGATTTCCAGCAAAAAGTTCACGATGATGATCCAGTGAATGATTTTCAAAAGGCGGTTCATGGGGCCTGTGCATACTAAAGGACATTCAAAGCGGCATCAATTCTGTTGGTGCAAACGAAGCACCTCTTTGGCTTACATTTGGTCCGCCGGTTTCATCCATGAAACCTTGCAATTGTCGCGGGAGGTCTTTTGGGGGAGCGGCAGCATATTGATGCTGCCGGGCGCGACAAGCGGCGCGACAGCGCCGGGGTGGCCGATATATTGCTGGAAATGCCCATAGGAAGATTGGCCCTCCGTGGCTGTTGGTCCCAGGGCATCCTTCCATGGATGCCCGCTCGGCGGGCCAGAGCACTTTGGTGCTCTGGCAGGACACCCGCCTCGCCCGGCGGCGGAAACGGCCATCCATGGCCTCTGGCTGCGGGTGTTGCCAGCATCGTTAGAAGTTATTCCACGGCGGCCAGGGCCTGGGCCAGGCTCACGGCCTTCACGCCGTTTTCTTCAAGGATTTTCCAGGCGTTCTGCATTTCGGCGTCGTCAAAACCCGCCACGGCCTCGCGCACCACATAAACGTGGCGGATGCTGTGGGTGGCGTTGAGCGCCGTTTCGCTCACCGAGCCTTCCAGCGTGAGGCCTGTTATGTAAAGGTGATGCACACCCCGGCCCAGCAGCCAGGCGTCCAGCCCCGTGTTGTTTTCGTTGTTGTGGTCACTGAAGGCCCCACCATCGTCAAAATCGGGGTGCATGCAGGTGCGGAAAACCACCTCAAACCGCCACGATTCCAGGCCCTCGGCAAAGTTTGCGCCCGGCGTGGCGCGCACACAGTGGGTGGGTTTCAAGACCCAGTGGGCGTGGTCGATTTTTATTTTTTCGCCCGGCTGATGGCCGGAGTGATTGGCGGCGAAACAGAAGTGATCGGTGGGGTGCCATTTTTTGCTGGCCACACACAGGGGAAAAGCCGAGAGCAATTGATTGACCGACGCAAGGATGCCCGGCGCGCCGGGCACGGGCCAGGCCCCGGTGAAGTGATCCACCTGCATGTTGACCGCAAGAAGTGCGTGCATGGGTGAAGTTTAGCGGAGAGGGGAGGCGGGCGATGGAAGATGGAGACAGGATGTTGGAAAAGGCAAAAAGCCGCGTTGCCTTCTGCCGTCATTCCCGCAAAAGCGGGAATCCAGTTGAACCAAAAGGCTCACCCCTATTTCTGTTTTCTTTCAGTGGGGCGGGCGTCCCCGCCCGCCTTTAAAAGGAAAAAGTTTTTTGTCTTTGTTTGGCTGGATTCCCGCTTTCGCGGGAATGAC
>CAYJOG010000108.1:0-5450 GCA_964371695.1 uncultured bacterium | reverse complement strand
ATAAAAAATTTTTTTTGTTTTTTTTGGGCCGACCCCCGGGTTGGGGGTTACCCCCGGCGGTCGGGGAGGCTGCTTGCCGGGGGACGCTGGAGGCTTTTTTTTCCAACGTCCAACCGCCAACTTCCTTCTTCGGTTTTTCGCTTATTTGAACTTCTCATAAGTCGCCTTGTAGTCGGCGTCGTTCAGGACACGGTCGCAGAAAAGCTGGCTTTCGTCCTTCAGGCAGTTGCGCACCATGATCACCTTCATGTTTTGCAGGCGCTCCTTGTTGCTGGGGTGGCTGGAGAAATAGGGAATGTTCTTGCCGCCGTATTTGTCCATCATGCGTTGCCACACGTCCACGGCGGTCATGGGGTTATAACCCGCCCGCCACATGGCGAACAGGCCCCGCTCATCGGCCTCACGCTCGTGGCTGCGGCTCTGTTTGTTCACCAGGGCCGAGCCGGCCAGGTCCCCCAGCAATTCGCCGCCAATGATGGTGCCCAGGATTTGTGTGCCGATGCTGCGCTTGATGTGCCCCGCCGTGATGTGGCTCATTTCGTGGCCGCAGATGACGGCGATTTCGTCGGGGGTTTTGAGAAAATTCAGAATGCCCGTGGTGAAGGTGACCGTGCCTTTGTGATCGGCCCAGGCGTTGACTTCCGCCTCTGCCACCACGCCGATGGCGCGGATTTTGCCCTTGTTGCCCACAAAGGGGCGCATGGAATCGCACACCCGCCGCACTTCGGTCTCCTGGGCCTGCACCGAGGCCGAGGTGACGGGGGCTTGGGTGGAGGGTTCGGGAGAAGGCGCAGGTGGGGGAGGGTAGGCCGCCCTGGCTGCGCCGCTCAGCAGCAGAAAAATGAAAATTGGCAATTGGCGGGCGATGGAACGTGGCATTATTATTTCCTCACCGCAATTATTATAAAAAGCGCGGCAGGGGGGAGTCTCCTGTGAAAAAAATCTTTTTTCCGGTATTGGCGGCTTTTGGGCTGAGTCTGTGGCTGTGTGGGCCGGGGCGGGCCATGGCGGCCAGCGCCCAACTCGAAACCCGCAGTGGCATCGAGGTGCTGCATGTCTATGGCACCCCCTATGAAATGGGTTTTCAGCACGGCTCGGCGTTCAAGGACCGCATCCAGAAGCTGGTGAAGAACTTTCTGGGAACCTATGTGTATCCCCGCACCCGCAACAAGGGTTACCTGTGGGACAAAACCCAGGCCATGCTGCCCACCATTCCCAAACACCTGCTGGAAGAAGTGCGGGGCGTGGCCGACGGCGCGGGGGTGAGTCAGGAAGAAATCCTGATGGCCCACACTTATGTAGATGTGCTGACGCGCCTGGGGTGCAGTTTTCTGGGGGCGGGCAGCGAGGCCACGGCGGGAGGCAAGCTGGTGACGGCCCGCAACCTGGACTGGACGGTGGACAAGGATTTGCAGGCAAGCGCCGTGGTGGTGGTGTATCACCCCACCGGTGGCCAGGCTTTTCTCTCGTTCACCTACAACGGTCTGGAGGGCGTGATCAGCGGCGTGAACGAAAGCGGCCAGATGGTGGAAATCAACCTGAGCCCCAACCTGGAAAACAGCTGGTCGGGCCAGCCCATGCTGTTCACGCTGCGCACGGCACTGGAATCGGCCAAGACCCTGGCCGAAACCGAGGAGGCCATCACCGGTCAGGCCCGCATGGCGGGGTTTAACATCCAGATAGGCTCCGGGCCGGAGAACAAGGCCAAAACCCTGGAGCTTTCGGCCAAGCGGGTGAACGTGGTGGAACAGAAGGGCGGCTTGCTCATCACCACCAACCATTTCACCGACCCCCAGATGTACATGAAGAACATCCCCTATTTCAACAGCAAGGACAGGTACATGGCCCTGCGGCTCGCCAGTGAAGAAAGCCGGGGCAAGATAGACGCCGAAGCCGCCAAAAAGCTCATCCACGCCACCGGCGTAAAGCTGGAGAAAACCGTCCACAGTTTTGTGTGGGCCCCTGCCGCAGACCTTTTCAGCGTGTGGGCGCTGGACAAAAGTCAGGGATGGGCGGACCTGAAACTGAGCGAACTGTTCAAACGCCCCGCCGCCAAAAGCGCCCCTGGCGGTTGACCGAAGGGAAGCCCCTGTGCCCAATTTTCAAGCCGTTCACGATTCGTTGTATCAGGCCATTTACGCCGAGGCCCACATCTGCTGCCGGTTTTATGGCGTGGAGCAGATCGAGCCGATTCCCCCGCAACAGGCCGAACAGGATGAAGATTTTGATGGCGGCATGGAAAAGGGGGTGTTTGTGTTGTTTGAAGAAGGCGGCCACCGGCCCCTGCTGGTGGCCAGCAGCGGGCGGCACGGCAGCCTGAACGAGGCCATCGCCCAGTGCCGAGAAAAACACACCGAAGTGCAGAAAAAATGGCCCACGGCCCTGGTGGTGGTGATCCCGGTGATCTGGCGTGACGACTTTGCCCCGGTGCTGGAGCAGCATCTGGTGTTCCGCCTGAAACCCTATCTGGCGAACCGGGCGTAAGGCTAAAGGTTTATACTGTCCCTTCCAATTTTTTACCCGGAGGCGACATGATTCAGGTGACATCGGTGGCGGACGTTTTCCACCAGAGCGCCGCACGATATGCGGGCAGGCCGCTGATTGTGGATGTGGAAAAGGGGCGGCATCTTTCCCAGTCGGACCTGGAGAAAAAAAGCAATCAGGCCGCCTGCCTGTTTCAGCAGATGGGCCTGAAGCCCGGTGACACGGTGAGTTTTTTTCTCAAGAACAGCCCGGACTTTTTTGTGCCCTGGGTGGGGGGCATCAAGGCGGGGCTGGTGGTGAACCCCATCAACCTGGGGCTGGAGCGCAACATCGAGCGCGTGGTGTACATGCTCACCAAGGCCCGCGCCAAAGCCTTTGTCATCGAAGACGATTTTTTGTCCACCGCCCGGGCTGTGCGTGAACAACTGCCGGAACTACCCTTTCTCAACGTGTCCTCCAACACCCTCAGCAGCCTGGATTACGAAACCGAACTGGCGCGCCAGGGCGAGGACTACGCCCGGCCCGCCATTCAGCCGCACCATCCCTTCCAGATGATTTTCACCAGCGGCACCACCGGCCTGCCCAAAGCGGTGGTGCAGCGCCACGAAATGCTCTGTGACAGCTTTGCCCTGCGGGAGCATTTCAAAATGTGCGAGGGGCAGGTGTATGCCTGCGTGCTGCCGCTTTTTCACGTCAACGCGCAATACACCAGCTTTTTCCCCGCGCTCACACTGGGCAACCCGGTGTGCCTGTTCGAGAAGTTCAGCGCCAGCCGGTTTTTCCCCGTGGTGAAGGAACACGGCGTAAACGTGGTGAGTGTGGTGCCCTCGCTGCTCACGCGTTTGCTGGCCCACGGCATTCCGCCGCAGGAAGACTATGCCGGCCTGGATTACATCATCTGCGGGGCCGCGCCGCTTTCGGTGGACCTGCAAAAGGAATTCATGGAAAAAACCGGCCTGTTTGTGAGCAACGGCTGGGGCATGACCGAAACCGGCTGCTGGGGTTGCCAGAACGACCCGTCGCAGCCAGAAAAAATGAAACCCGGCTCCATGGGCAAACCCCTGGCCATCAACGAAATGAAGGTGGTGGACCGCGAGACGGGCCAGACCCTGCCTGCCGGGCGCACCGGCGGCCTGTTCATCAAAGGGCCAAACGTGTTTGACGAATACTTCGACGCCGAAGAAGCCACGCGCAAGTCGTTCCCTTATGGCGATGGTTTTTTTGACACGGGAGACGACGTGATGGCCGATGAAGACGGCGTGTACTTTTTTGTGGGGCGCGGCTCGGTGGACACGGGCAAGGTGGACGGCGAGTTTGTGAACTACCTGAGCATTGACGAAAAACTCTGGCAGCACCCGGCGGTGCTGGAGGCCTGTTGCGTGGGGGTGCCCGATGACATCCGCGGCAACGTGGTGGCCGCCTGTGTGAAACTTAAAGACCGCCAGCAGGCCGCGCCAGATGACATCATCGGTTTTCTCAAGGACCGTGTGATGAAGTTTGAGGTGCCCCGGTTTGTGTTGTTTGTCGAGGACATCCCCAAGGGAGACACAGGAAAAATTCAACGCAAGGTGATGACCGAACAGGCCATCGCCCTGCTTCAGGAAAAGAGGTAAGCCCATGCTGCCCGAGTGGATCAAGCTCAACCAGCAGGAAAACGGCGCGGTGACTCTGGCGGTGGCCCCCGGCA
Source organism: uncultured bacterium (assembly GCA_964371695.1). GTDB lineage: Bacteria > CAYJOG01 > CAYJOG01 > CAYJOG01 > CAYJOG01 > CAYJOG01. Next base: position 1,279 of record CAYJOG010000108.1, on the reverse strand, counting down.
AAAACGACGGCTCGGTGCAGGCCTCGCAGGTGGCCCTGGCCATCGGCGACATGAACAGCCACGGGTTTTTCATAGACCTGAACCTGATTGAAAAGGCTCTGACGGGCAAGGGTGGGTTTCAGGGGTCGGTGATGTATCCCCGCAACGCCACCATCGAATTCGACGTTTCCGCGGATCAGATGACCGCTACGGGGGTGCTGATTCCGGCCATGGGGGGCGTGACGCCCAGCGCGGGAGAGTTGATGGCGGCTCTGCAGGACAAGGGTCTGAAGGTGGGGCTGAAAGAAGAAGTCATCAGCAACATGCTGGCCGACCAACTCTATGAAATGCCCACGCTGATTGCTGAGGGCATCCCCCCGGTGATGCCCGTGGACGGCAGCGCGGAAGTGTTGTTCGGCCCCAAAAAGACGACGGAAGACATCGGCCTGGAACGGGTGGATTACCGGGCGGGCGGCGGCATCGCCAGCGTGGCCCAGAATGAAGCCATCCTCAAGGTGACCCACCCGCAGGAGGGCCAGCCCGGCCAGACGGTGACGGGCCATGCCATCAGTGTGCCGCGCCCCAAACCCGTCAAGTTGCGCCTGGGCAAAAACACCCGTTACAGCGATGAAACCCAGACGTTGGTGTTGAGCGACATCGAGGGTGTGCCCTCATTCAAGTCCGGCCTCATCGAGGTCAATCCGTTGCTGGAAGTGGGCGGCGACATCGATTTTTCGGTGGGCAACATGAACTTTCACGGTGCATTGCACATCCGGGGCAGTGTGTTGCCCGGTTTTTGTATCCAGAGCACCGGCGATATCGTGATTGATGGCATTGTGGACAGCGCCAGAGTGGAGAGCACTGGCGGCAACGTGGTGATTCGCGGCGGCGTGGCGGGCCACAACAAAACAGTGGTGCAGGCCGCTGGCGACGTGCAGGCGCTTTATGTGGACAAGGCCACGGTGCTGGCCGAAGGCAATGTGGTGGTGGATGAATCGGTTCTGCACAGCACCCTCATGGCTTTTGGCAACGTCACTGTCACGGCCAAGCGGGGGCAGATCATTGGCGGTGTCACCCGCTGCGGCGGCACCCTCACGGTGAATGACCTGGGCGCCGTGGCCCACCCCGCCACCACGGTGCAGGTGGGGGGCAATCCCAAGATTCACATGGAGCAGGAGTCCATTCAGGGCGCGCTTTCTGAACTCACCAAAATGGTGGAGGACCAGGAAAAAAACGTGGCCACGATGGAAAAGCAGGTGAAGGAAGGTGATCAAATTCATTTTGGCGATTCCGTCGCTCG
>CAYJOG010000107.1:0-8080 GCA_964371695.1 uncultured bacterium | reverse complement strand
CCCAAAGCGGGAATCCAGTGAGCCAACAACAAAAAAACCTTCTTCTTTTTTTTCTTTGGTGGCACAGGCATCTTGCCGGCGCCACCAGAACTGGGTTTTTCTTTATGTTTGACTGGACTGCCGCTTTCGCGGGAATGACGTCATCCAGGGTGGGGCTTTCAGGCGATGTCTGGCACACCCATTCCGAAAATGCTCTATTCCCCGCCCTGGCCCACGAGTTCCTTCAGGCGTTTGGCCAGTTCATCGAGATCAAAGGGTTTGGTGATGACCTCGCTGGCGCCCGCCAGCACACCTGCCAGACTTTCGCGCATGTCGGTGCGCGCCGTGAGAAACACCACCGGTGTGTTGGCGAACTCCGGCAGCTCCCGCAGGCGGCGGGCCACTTCCACGCCGCTCAGGCCCGGCAGCATCACATCCAGCAGTAATATCTCCGGCTTCAGCGCCATGGCGCGCTCCAGGGCCTGACGCCCCGTGACGGCGGAATAAACCTCAAAGTGATCCCCCAGCGTGAGTTCCAGCAGTTGAAGAATGTGCTCTTCGTCGTCCACCACCAGAATCTTGGGCAGCCGGGGACTCATGGCGATTTTTCACCGGGCTGGGCGGCCAGGGTGGGCGCACAGTGCCACGCTGGTTTCATGCGTCCGCCGACTTGAATTGCAGGATGCCCTCGATTTCTCCCAGCAGTTGTTCGGGCTGAAAGGGTTTGGTGATGTAGCTGTCCACGCCCCGCTGCCAGCCTTCAAAAATGTCTTGATACTGGGTTTTGGCGGTGAGCGCCAGAAACGGAATGTCGGCGTATTTTTTGTCGGCCCGCATGCGGGTGAGCAGTTCGTAGCCGTCCATTTCGGGCATCATGATGTCGCACACCACCACGTGCACCGGCAGTTCCTCCAGCACCTTCAGGGCTTCCACGCCGTTGTGGGCCGTGGCCACCACAAAACCCGATTCCTCCAGATTCACCTGCACCAGCTTCACGATGTTCGGCTCGTCGTCCACCACCAGAATGCGGTATTTGCCTGGGTCGATGGGCTGGCCGCCCTCGCGGGTGCCGCCCTCTTCGTTCACTTCCACCGGCGCAGCCAGGGGGGTGCTGTAGCTGTGGATGTCGGGCACCGGGTCGTTCCAGTCCTTCACCAGAAACACGCCCTTGGTGCTGTTCAGGTTCACCCACACCTTTTCGTTGTTGCTGTTGGCGTCGCGGGGCACGAGAAAAAACCCGCCGTCCTTGCCGCTGAAAGGCTCGCTGAACCCCTTGAGTATCTCCCCGTCCAGAAAATGGACCACGATTTTGCGCATGGGGGCATTATAGGGGCCTGAATCGCTGCTTGAGCAGGCTTTGATTTACCGCCTCACCGCGCCAAAACGTGTGGCGAGTGCGGCGGCCACGGTTTGAACCACGGCGGCGGCGGCTTGCTCGGTGAGCGCGCCTGCGGGGTCTTCCAGCCGCAGGCTCAGGGCGACGGACTTGTGGCCCTCTGCCACACCCGCGCCCCGGTAGAGGTCAAACACCCAGGCTTCTGTCAGGTGCTGGCCCCCGGCGTGACGGGTCTCGGCCAGCAGCGCCCCCACGGGCACGTTTTCCTCCACCATCACGGCAAGGTCTCGCACCACGGCGGGCTGTGTGTTCACGGGCCGGTAGCGCACTGGTGGTGTGGGCAGTGACAGGTGCAGCGTATTCAGGTCCAGCTCGCAATAGGCCACGGTTTCTTCGGGCACGTCCAGTTCGTGCAGCAGCACGGGATGCACCTCACCCAGATAACCCAGTTGGCGCTCCCCCGCCAGCAGACGGGCGCTGCGCAGGCGGTTGAGCGCCGGTGTTTCGGTGGGGGTAAAGGTGACGTGGCCCAGTCCCAGGCGGGCCAGCAGGGCCTCCACCTCGCCCTTGAGGGCATAAAAATCGCCCGGCGGGGCGGCGCAGGGCCGCAGGTGTTTGGGCCGTGCGCCGCACAGCAGCAGACCCAGCACCAGATTTTCCTGTGTGTCCGCCGCCGTGCCGTGAAACACCTTGCCGATTTCGAATATCGCCACTTCACCCCGGCGGTGGTGCAGGTTGTGTCGGGCCACTCTCAGCAGCGACGGCAACAGCGACCGGCGCAGGTGGGTGACCTCGGCGGTGAGGGGATTGGCGATGGCGATGGCCGGGCCGGGGCTGAAGCTCACGGCGGCCTGGGGGGCGTCCACCATGCTGAAGGTGAGCGCCTCCTGAAACCCCATGCCCCACAACAGCCCCGCCAGCTTGCGTTGCAACTGGCGCGCCGCCCCCAACTGGCCCTTCACCAGAGGCAACACGGGGGCCTGGGCGGGGATGGTGTCGAAACCCTCCAGCCGGGCGATTTCTTCGACAAGGTCTGCTTCCAGCGAGATGTCGTGCCGCCAACTGGGGGGCGTGGCGTTGAAGCCGTCCGATTTCTTCTCCAGTTCAAAACCCAGGTTGGCCAGATGGGCGCGCACTTTTTCGGGCGCGGGCGAAACACCCAGCAGGCGGGGCAGTGTTGCCAGACGCAGACTCACGGCGCCTGCCCGTTGTGGCGGCGCGCCTTGCTGCACCACGCGGTGCAAAACGGCGTCGGGGTTGAGTTGACGGATGAGTGACAGGCACAGGGCCATGGCCTGCGTGGCGGCGGCGGGGTCGGCGGATTTCTCGAACCGCACACTGGCCTCGGTGCGCTGGCCGTGTGCCTTGGCGGTGGCCCGCACGGCGGCGGGGGCAAACCAGGCGCTTTCCAGCACCACGGAAGTCGTGGTTTCGTCCACCTCGGTGCTGGCCCCGCCCATCACACCCGCCAGCGCCACGGGGCCAGCGGTTGTGGCGATGACCAAATCCTCGCCAGTGAGAGCACGTTGCTGGTGATCGATGGTTTCCAGTGTTTCGCCTGCTCTGGCCCGGCGCACGACGATGGTTTTTTCGCCCAGTTTTTGCAGGTCAAAAGCGTGCATGGGTTGACCCAGGGCCAGACACACCCAATTGGTGAGGTCCACCAGCGTGTTGATGGACCGCTGGCCCGCCTGCTCCAGTTTTGTTTTCAGCCAGTCAGGGCTTTCGGTCACGCGCACGCCGGTCACCACGCAACCTAGATAAAGCGGACAGGCGGCGGTGTCTTCCAGCACGATTTTCAGGCCCGCGTCATCCGCTGACAGGGGCAGGTTGGTCAGTCCGGGGGTGTTGTCCTTGAACGTGCCCAGCCCCAGCGCGGCCAGGTCCCGTGCCAGACCCCGTATGCTCAGCAAGTCGCCGCGGTTGGTGGTGGGGGCGGTGAGCAGCACACCGTCTTCCACACCTTCCACCTCCAGGCCCCCTAGGTTGAAACGCCGTGCGGCCTCTTCGGCGTCCACCGACGTGTCCAGATATTCCTTGATCCATTCCCAGGGTGCGTGCATCAGAACTGCCTCAGGAACGCCAAGTCGTTTTCGGTGAACAGGCGGATGTCGTGGATGTGGTGCCGCAGCATGGCGATGCGCTCCAGCCCCGCGCCAAAGGCATAACCGCTGTATTCATCGGGGTTGATGCCCGCCTCGCGCAACACGCGGGGGTCCACCAAACCGCTGCCCAAAATCTCCATCCACCCCGTGCCCGAACACACCCGGCAACCCTGGCCGTGACAGAACAGGCAGCTCACGTCCACCTCGGCGCTCGGCTCGGTAAACGGAAAAAAGCTGGGCCGCAGGCGGATTTTCAGCCCCGGGCCAAAGAGGGCGTCGATGAACGCCTGCAACATGCCTTTGAGGTGGCCCATGTGCAGGTGCTGGTCGATGTGCAGCACTTCGAGTTGGTGAAACATGGGGCTGTGGCGGGGGGTGACCTCGTCGCGCCGATAGGTGCGGCCCAGCGAGATGACCTGAATGGGGGGCCGCTGGCGTTTCATCACGTGAATCTGCACGTTGCTGGTGTGGGTGCGCAGCAGGCGGCCCGGCCCCACAAAAAGTGTGTCGTGGTCGTCGCGGGCGGGGTGGTCCGCCGGAATGTTCAGGGCCTCGAAGTTGTAATAATCCGACTCCACCTCCGGGCCGTCTTCCACGGCAAAACCCAGGTTGGTGAAGATGTCCTCGATTTCCTCCCACAACTGGCGCAGGGGGTGGCGGCTGCCGGTGCGGCGAAAAAACCCCGGCTCGGACACGTCGGCGGGCGGCCCCAGCGTGCGGGCCAGCAGGGTGTCGTGCGCCAGGGTTTTCTGCCGGGCGTCAAAGGCTTCTTCGAGCTGGTTTTTAAGCGCGTTCAGGGCCTGACCGGCGGCGGGGCGGTCTTCTTTGGTCAGTTTGCCCACGGCCTTGGCCGCCTGCGTGAGCTGGCCGTTTCGCCCCAGCCAGGCCACCCGCGCGTCGTTCAGATTTTTGGCGTCCATGGCCGCCAGCGCGGGCAGCAGGGCCTGGGCCTGCTCGTTCAACACCGAAAGGGAAGGGGTCTGTTCCGCCACGGCTGCACCTTATACCAGACAAGAACCGTTTTGCGTAGCGGGTGTTGTCCGTGAGTTATAAAATTCCCATGAAGTTTTTGTATGACTTTCCGCCTTTTCGCGCCAGTTAGTCGAACAACAAAATGCTATCTACCCCCTCTCCCCCACTGGGGAGAGGGTTGGGGTGAGGGGTGAGAAAAAGAAAAAAAACCAAAAAAGGATTTTGTTTTCTTGTTTGAACCCCGGCGCTGTCGCGCCGCTGGGCGCGCCCGGCAGCATCAATATGCTGCCGCAACCCCAAAAGACCCCCCCCGCCCATTACCTGCCCCTTCGGGGCTTCCTCTCCCCATAAAGGGGAGAGGGAAATAATGGGGCTTTTCTCTTTTCCCGACTTTCAGCTTCCCCGTCTAATTCCCCAGTGCGCGCTTCACGTCGTCCAGGCGGGTGAGTTGTTCCCAGGGGAACTCGTCGCGGCCAAAGTGGCCATAGGCGGCGGTGGGGGTGTAGATGGGGCGGCGCAGGTTGAGGTGTTTGAGAATCGCCGCCGGGCGCAGGTCAAACACGTTGTCCACGGTGTTCTGGATTTTTTCGGGGGCGACTTTTTCGGTGCCGAAGGTTTCCACCAGCACGCTGGTGGGCCGGGCCACGCCAATGGCGTAGCTCACCTGAATCTCCACCTTGCTGGCCGCCCCTGCGGCCACCAGATGTTTGGCCACCCAGCGGGCGGCATAGGCGGCGGAGCGGTCCACCTTGCTGGGGTCTTTACCGCTGAAGGCGCCGCCGCCGTGGCGGGCGTAGCCGCCATAGGTGTCCACGATGATCTTGCGGCCCGTGAGGCCCGCGTCGCCGTGGGGGCCGCCGATGACAAACCGGCCCGTGGGGTTCACCAGAAAACGGGTTTCGTTGTGGATGAGGTCCTGGGGCAGCACTTTGTCCACCAGGTGTTTTTTCAGTTCGTGGTGAATGGTCTGCTGGTCTACGTCGGGGTGGTGCTGGGTGCTGATGAGCACCGTGTCCAGCGACACCGGGCGGCCGTTTTCATACACCACCGTCACCTGACTTTTGGCGTCGGGGCGCAGCCACGGCAAGGTGCCCGACTTGCGCAGGCTCGACTGCTCCAGCATCAGGCGGTGCGCCAGCGCGATGGGCAGGGGCATCAGTTCCGGCGTTTCGTCGCAGGCAAAGCCGAACATCAGGCCCTGGTCGCCCGCGCCCTGGGCGTCGAACTCGTGGGCTTCGTCTTCGGCCTCGCGGTGCTCCAGGGCCTTGCTCACGCCTTGGCTGATGTCGGGGCTTTGTTTGCCGATGGCCACGATCACGCCGCAGCCTTCGGCGTCGAACTTCATGTTGTCTTCGACATAACCGATGTGGGCGATGCGCGCCCGCACCAGGGTGGGCACGTCAAACAGGGCCTTGGTGGTGATTTCGCCGCACACCAGCACCAGACCGGTGGTGACGGCGGTTTCACAGGCCACGCGGCTGGTGGGGTCCTGGGCCAGACAGGCGTCCAGAATGGTGTCGCTGATCTGGTCACAAACCTTGTCGGGGTGGCCTTCGCTGACTGATTCACTGGTGAAAAGACGTTTCGCTGCCATGGGAGACTCCTGGGGCCATCGGGCCGTGAAAGTAAAGAGGGGGGATTATAACGGTGATGGGCCCGGCTTGCGGCGGGGCTGGTCTTTGTCAATCATGGGGCCATGCAAAACCCCCTGCCGGGCCTGCTTGCGGGCCAGTCCCTGACACCCGCCGAGGCCCACGCCTTTGCCCAGGCGCTTTTTCGCGGCGAGGTGGCCGAGGGCCTGCTGGGGGGTGTGCTCACGGCCCTCAGCCTCAAGGGCGAAACCGCCGCCGAACTCACCGGCTTTGCCCGCGCCATGCGCGAAAACGCGGCGGATTTTGGTTTCATGGCCCCTGAAGCCCTGGACACCTGCGGCACCGGCGGCAGCGGCAAAAGCGTGATGAACACCGGCACGCTGGCGGGTCTGCTGGTGGCGGCGGCGGGCGGCAAGGTGGCCAAACACGGCAACCGAGCCGTGAGCGGCAAGTGCGGCAGCGCCGACCTGCTGGAAGCCCTGGGCGTGCCCCTGGCCCTGGAGGAGGCGGCGCTGAAGCAGCAATACGCCGAAACGGGCTTCGTGTTTCTGTTTGCCCCCGCCTGTCACCCCGCCATGAAACACGCCATGCCCGTGCGCCGGGCGCTGGGTGTGCCCACGGTGTTCAACCTGCTGGGGCCGCTCACCAATCCCCTGGGGGCGCGGCGTCACCTGCTGGGGGTGGGTCAGGCCCGGCGGCTTCAACCCATGGCAGAGGCGTTGCAGGCTCTGGGTGTGGACAGGGCCTTCGTATTTCACGCCCAAAGCGGTCTGGACGAAATTGACCTGAGCGGCCCCACTTCCGGTCTGTTGATTGAGGGCGAAAAATCCACACCTCTCACGTTCACACCCGAAGAATTGGGTGTGACGCCCGCGCCGCTTGCCGCCGTGGCCGTGCAGGACGTGGCCCACAGCCTGGAACTTTCCCGGCGTGTGCTGGCAGGCGAGGCGGGGCCGCCCACGGAGTTTGTCTTGCTCAACACCGGCGTGGCCCTGTGGCTGGCAGACCTCGCCCCCAGCCCCGGAGACGGCGTGGCCCTGGCCCGTGAAACCCTGCACAGCGGCAAGGTACACACCCTGCTGGAAAAACTGCGGGGGGCGGTCCATGGCGCTGCTTGAAGAAATCGCCGCCGAAAAACAGCGCGAGGTGCAGGGCCTGGACCTGGCGGTGCTGCAAAACCGTCTGCGTGAGGCCCGGCGGGCCGGGCAGGGTTTCGCGCTACAAGAAACCGGCAAACGACTCACGCTCTGCGAGCGCCTGTCGCAGGGGTTTGGCGTGATCGCGGAAATCAAGCGCCAAAGCCCCAGCGCCGGTGTGCTGAACCAGTCGGCAGACCCGCCCGCCGTGGCGCGGGGATATGAGCTGGCGGGGGCCGTGGGCATCAGCGTGCTCACCGACAAAAAATATTTCGGCGGCTCGCTTGAGGACCTGCGGGACGTGCGGGCGGCGGTGGCGCTGCCGCTTTTGCGCAAGGATTTCATGATTGACCGCAGGCAGCTCTATGAAGCGGCGCTGGCGGGGGCCGACGTGATTCTGCTGATTGTGCGGATGCTGCCGCCTCCCCAGCTCAAGGCGCTGTTTGAAGAAGCCGGTGAACTGGGGCTGGAAAGCCTCATCGAAACCCACGATCAAAAAGAGCTGGACACCGCCTTTGCCGCCCTGGGGCACATTCCCCTGCTGGGCGTGAACAACCGGAATCTGGACACGCTGGACATTGACCTGGAACGCTGCCTGGAACTGTATGACCACCTGCCGCCCCACGGCCACGCCATTGCAGAGAGCGGCCTGAAAACCCCCCAGGACGTGGTGCGGGCGCGCCAGCGGGGATATGGCGGCGTGCTGGTGGGTCAGGCGCTGATGCAGCAGGCCGACCCCGCCGCTGCACTGCGGGAGATGCTGGAGGGGTAAAGCCCATTGCCGTCAGGTTAAGGAAAAACGCCTGATTTCTGTCCATTTTTTGGAGTAGGCGCGACGCCGCTATCGCCTTTGCTCGGCCAGATGCCTCAATAGGCATCTGGAAAGATTCCTCGCAAACCGTCTTGCCACAACAACCTTGGAGTAGGCGCGGTGTCCCCACCGCGCAACAACAATTTCAA
>CAYJOG010000106.1:0-8212 GCA_964371695.1 uncultured bacterium | reverse complement strand
GCTCTGGATCGTGCCATCAAACGTGAGGGCCGCCTCCACCCCCACCAGACCACTGCCGCTCACGCTGCCGATGACCGGGAACACCGCCGCGTCGCGGTGGGTGTAAGCGGCCAGATCCGCCGGGACGTTGGCGGGCGAAACCAGCAGGGCGTTCGCCAGCGAAAACTGCCGGAGCAGCGTGGTTTTGCTGGTGCTGGTGTGGTTGGCGAAAAGTGTGTCGAGCTGTGTGCCCAGTGCGCCACCGTTCAGGGCTTTGTCCATCAACAGTTGTTTCAGACCGTTTCGCATGTCCGGCGCGTGGTCTTCCAGAAAAGTCCAGAACACAAAACTGCCGTATTCGTGCAGGGGCGCGGGCTTTGCGCTGCCCAGGCCCTGGGCGCTGTCGGTGGAAAAAAACAACAGGTCCGGGGCCAGCAGAAAGTTGTCCAGATATTCGGTGTAACTCACGTTGCTGGCGGGGTAGACGGTTTCTTCCATCCACACGGCGGTGGATTCCATGAGCCAGGTGTCTTCGGTGCTGAAGCTCTCAAAACCCCCCAGGCCAAACTGCACCGCGTGAAAAAACTCGTGGGCCACCGTGGCCTGCAGGTTCAGGCGGCGCAGCGCCAGGGTGGGGCTTTTGAACACCGCCTCGGCCAGGTCGTTTTCCAGCACCATGAAACTGGACATGGCCCCTGTTTCGGTCTGGGACGTGGCAGGGTTGTTGCCCCCCGCGCCTTCGGGCTGCACATAACCGAAATAACCCGTGCCGGAAGTGCTGTTGTAGAGGTTCTGAAGGTAAACGTCATACAGGCCGTCGCTGTCGGGCAAGGGTGGCGGATAACCCAGGCCGGTGAGTTCGGTGCCCTGAATGTCCGCCAGAATCGCCGCCAGATCACTTACATAATCCGCCGGTGCGGCGTGGGTTCCGCTGGTGGTGTAATGCAGGCGGAACCCCCCCACCGTGAGGGTCTGTTCCCCACTCATGGCGGGCCGCCAGAAGATGGCCCCGCTGCTGGCGGCGCGACCCGGCGTGGGTAACACCAATCCCAGGGCCTGGGCCAGCAGGCGGGTTTCTTCGCGCAGGTGGGGCCACTGCACGGCCAGCATGGCCCGGATGGGCGTGGCGTGCAGCACGGTGTGGCTGGGGCGGATTTGTGGCGGCAGTTTTTCGGGCGCGGCCAGCCAAAGCAGACGACTGGGCCAGTCGGTGGAAATAACCGGCGCGGCGGCGTGGGCCACACCAAGGCTGCAAAACAAAAGCAGCAACATTCCCCATCCTGTTTTTTTGGCCAGAGGCATTGTTTTTCAGCAACTCATTTGCCGGACTTCTTGAAAGCCCGCTTCCGTCAGGTTACCATATGTTTTGTTGCAACAACAAAGATATAAATATCAGAAATCCGGTCAGCTATTTACCGCAGCCAAAGAGCGCGGCCTGGATTCTGAAACGCTCAGAAAAGGATCAAGATATCGTGGTGCAATTTATATGAAAGGTTATCAACTGGAGTGCATTCTTAAATGGCAATTGCTTGAAATGAAAGGAGAAGAAAAACTTGAAGATCTTGAAAAAAATCATGATTTGTCCGTGTTTCACCACCGGCTGGAATATTACCTGGAATTGATTTTGAAGGGTGTGAAATTCAAGAAAACTGATTTGATCAGGTTGAAGTGTTCATTCAAAGAGTGTAACGGCATATGGACATCTGAAGAAAGATATTCCCCTGAGAGCAGTTCTGCGAAAGAAAAAAAGACGTGTGATTCATTTTTTAAAAACGCGGATATAGTTGTGGCGCACTTGATAACGGGAGGTTGATGTGGCGGAAAACATGAAGAACAAAATAGATAAAATCCTCAAAGCGGCTTATCCTGACGCGACCCTTGGTGTTTCCAAAAACAGACTTACCGGGAATTACCATGTTTTTGTGGTTTCTGATGCGTTTCCTGATGGTTATGATCAGGAAAACGCCGATGCCCTGTGGCATGTGCTTGAAAAAAATCTGTCTTCCGCCCAACTCATTCAAATCACTCTTGCCCTGCCCATCTCACACAGGGGGTATAACGACATCATGGCCATGAGGCAAAGCCGCTGACCGGGATTGTCATGACGTCATGGCGCAACGCCTCCCCCAAGAAAACGTTTCCGTCAAAGAGCGCACCAGGGCGCGGACAAAACGTCCGCCGCTTTACAAGGTGCTGATTCACAACGACGACTTCACACCCATGGAGTTTGTGGTGATGGTGCTCAGGCGGGTGTTTCACCTGAGTTCCACCGCCGCCGAGGCGCTGATGCTGGCGGTGCATCAACAGGGGGTGGGGGTGGCCGGTGTTTTCACGCGAGACATCGCCGAGACCAAGGCCCTGCAGGTGATGGGTCTGGCCCGGCAATATGGCCACCCGTTGCAGGTGACGGTGGAGGAAGACCAGCCCCCGCAGGAGCCATGAATTAGCAGGGTGTTGATAAACCACCCTGAAAATCCATGAGTTTGCGAGGAGTCCCAATCAAAACTCCTTTTTGATTGAAACTCTTTTTTTGCGCCAAACCTTGGCACGGTTTTTGCTATTCAGGTTAGTCCGGCTGGCGCAGAGGGCGACAAATCCCCAGCCCCATCCTGCTGGCCCTTTTTTACCTCCCCAGTTGGCCCCAGTGTTCCCCGGGGCCACTTTTTTTGCGGTTAAAACCTGTCAACCGTCTACACAAAGGTCGAAAAATGTGCTAAACTGAGCTTTACCCAGGGAGGGGCTTCAACATGGATATTGCAGCAATGAACGTGCAAAGCCAGATTCAGACGGCGCTCTTGGCCAAGACAATGTCCGCCAATGAGTCCAGCGTGCTTTCTCTGCTGGCCTCGATGGAGCAGACCCAGCAGGCCGTGGAACAGAGCATGGGCCAGCTTTCGGCCACCAGCGTCGACATCGTGGTTTAACCAACCGCAGGGCGGTCGCCTGCCAGACCTTCCCCCACATCGGGGGGTCTTTTGGCGCGGGCTTTCACCGCCTATGCTGTGGCCATGGCCAAATCCCCAGAGGATCTTCAGGCGCGGCTCGAGCAGATCCGCAAGGAAATCGAGGGCCTCGGCCCCAAGGAAACACCCATGGAGGCCGCCCTGCTGCATCAGGCGGGTGAGGCGTCTTTCAAGCTGAAGGATTACGAAACAGCACGGCTCTCGCTGGAACGCGCCGTGGAGCTGGACCGGCAGGTGTATGGCCCCGACCACCCCGAAATCGCGCGGGGGCTGAACGATCTGGCCCTGGTGCTGCGGGCCATGGGTCGGGCCGAAGAAGCCGCCCAGGCGCTGTCTGATTCCGTGCGGCTTTACCAGAAAATCAACGGCCCCGGCCACCCCACGGTGGCGCGGGGGTTTCACAACCTGGGCCGGGCGCTGCTGAGTCAGGCGGACTTGGTGGGCGCACGTGAGAGTCTGGAAAAAGCCCTGTGGATCAAACAAAAGGCCCTGGGTGAGCATCACCCCTCGGTGCGGCCCACGGCCCAGGTGCTGGGTTTCGCGGCCTTCACCATGAAGGACCTGGCCGCCGCCAGAACCAGTTTTGAGACAAGCTGGCGCATCAGCGAGCGTCACAAGGGCCACAACCACCCCGACACCTGCCTGGACCGCCACCTGCTGGGCCGCATGGAGGAAGACCAGGGGAATCTGGACGTGGCGCGGGAGCATTTCGCTGAAATCGTGAAGTTGTACAAGGAGACGGGCGCGGACAGCGCGGGGCTGGGCCGGGCGCTGGCGAGCCTGGGGCGCGTGCAGGGCCGCCTGGGCGAGGCCGAAAGCGTGCAGACGCTGAAAATGGCGGTGGCCATGGGAGAAACCGGCGCGGGGGGCCTCAGCGCCCTGCACAATCTGGGCGTGGCGCTGTGGAACACCGGCCAGCGGCAAGAGGGCGTGAAGCACCTCAAAAAAGCCTTTGCCCAGGCCCAGAAACAACTGGGCAACGACCACCCCCGCACACGGTTTTACCGCAAAAACGCCCAGCGGGCCATCAAGGCCCTGGGGCAGAAAGTCGCGAGTGGTTAACGCAGCCAAAACACCATGGCCGTCCAGTTCAGCACCATTCAGAAAATCGCCGAGCAGCGCAAGGGCGGTGGCGCCGCGCTCAAAAAATTGCTGCCCGAAAAACCACTGAGTCTCGAAAAGCTGGCACACCAACCCGACAGTCTCGCGCTTGCCTTGATGACCAAAAACATTTTTCGTGCGGGGTTTTACTGGCAGGTGATAGACAAAAAATGGCCGGGTTTTGAAGAGGCTTTTCTGGGGTTTGATCCACAGAAGGTGGCGGGGTTGTCGGCAGCGGCGGTGGAAAAACTGGCCAAGGACGACCGCATTGTGCGCAATTCCGCCAAAATCGCCGCCACGGTGGCCAACGCCGCGTGGGTGCTGGAAGAAGCCAAAACCCACGGCTCTTTTGGGGCCATGCTGGCGGCGTGGCCCGCCGATGACACGGTGGGGCTTTGGTCGCATCTGAAAGAAAAAGGCGTGCGGCTGGGGGGCATGGCGGGACAGATTTTTTTGCGCGAAATGGGGCTGGACGTATTTATTCTCTCCAAGCCCGTTGTCGCGGCGCTGGTGAAACACGGTGTTTTGCCAAAATCTCCCACCAGCAAAAAAGAACTTCAGACCGTGCAGGACGCCTTTAACCAGTGGCGCAAGGAAACCGGCCTGCCGCTGTGCCACCTCAGCCGCATTCTGGCCATGTCCGTGCCGGATTAATTTTTCATGCATTTGTGCGCCGTTTTCCGCCCCGCGAAGTCCGCCGACACCCCCCGTTATACTGCTTTCTCTTGATACTGCGCCGGGCCGCCACTGTGTTGTTGCTGGGAATCCTCGGCCTGGGTGTGTCCCGCCTGAGCGCAGCGCCGCCGCCGCTCAAGTTCGGCCTGTGGTTTTCGCTGGGGGGCAACCAGAACGCCCAGCTCAAGGCCATCGTCACCGACACCCTGCAGGTGTTCGCCCAGCGGCTCAAGCGCCCTGTCACGCCGGTGGTGTTCAAAAACGCCCAGGACTTCAAACAGACGCTCGCCGCCCAGAACCCGCCGTTTCTTTTTGTCACCAGCAACGACATGTACAAGGGTTATGACCCCCTGGTGAGCATGACGCTTTATCACCTGCCCCACACCCGGCTGTGTCTTTATGTGGATAAAAGCAGCCCCTTTCAAAAACCGGCAGACCTGAAAAACAAAACGGTCATCATCATTCCCGATGGCTCCACTTATTTCAGCCTGCGCCGCCTGCTGGGGCAAAAACCAGAGGATTTTTTGAGCGAGGTCAAAGCCACGCAGGAGCTGTTTGGCGTGTTCCTGGCCATTTCGCTGAATCAGGCCAACGCCGGTTATGCCAGCGAGGTGGAATATTTTCACCTCAAGGCCACCAACCCCGGCGCGGTCAAAAAACTGCGGCAGGTGGCCTGCGGTGCGGAGCGTTTTCCCTTCCCCCCCATCTTTGTGCGTCACGACGTGCCCCCGGCCCTCAAAAAAGAAGCGCGGGACTTTTTTCTGAGCCTGCACGAGAAACAGAACGGCGGGCGTCTTGCGCCGCTGTTCAAACTCACGGGCCTTCAGTTCCGCCCCTTCGACGCCACCGCCTACGGCACAAAATCCAATCTGGAAAAAGAAGCCACCCGCTCAGGTTGGCAGCCCGATTTCGCCCGCTGGAAGTCCCAGGCCATCCGGCGGTTTGGGCAGTAATGGGCGCGGTTTTCCACCATGTCGGGTTTTTGTGTTTTCTTTGTTGCCGCATACTGTGAACATGTCACCCTCGGGGCCAACGCCTTCACCCCCTGAGCCGGTTAACACTGTGTTATGGCTGTGGCACACCGTTGGCCCTTGGTCGGCAGCGCTTGTTTTGCTTTTGATGGGTGTTGGTTCGTTTTGGTGGTGGTGGGAGGTAATTCAGTCAAAACCTGGCGTGCCTCAGTTGGTTACAAGATGGAAGGAATGGCGTCTGCCCAAAGCGGACACCACACGTTTCACGGTGTATCTGGCCCTTCTGGACGGCGACACAGACAAGCGCATGCGCAAAGACCTGAAAAACCTGTTGGCTGATTTGAAGGGTGTGGACGTGCGGCTGGTGAACATTCACATTCCCTTCGAAAAAGAAAACCAGAGCCACACACAGGTTCTGCAACAGGGCCATGGGCGGGCGCAGAAGCATTTGTTCAAAACGGGGGCACGGCTGCTGATTTGGGGGGGCGTGGGGGGCACGGGCCAGGGACAATGGCTGCAACTTTTTTTCACCTCGCAAAGTGACCGTCAGGATGGAAAATATCCCCTCCCCCGGTTGAATGCCGAACAGGGCCGTTTGGAGGTCAATGAGAAATTTAATGCAGATTTCCGCAAGATTGTGTTGCTGGCCGTGATGGCTGAAGAAGCGGTATGGTCAAAACAGGTGGGCAAAAAACCGCCTCAGGAACTCAACCAATTTTTAGAGCCGGTGCGCCACCTGTCACAGACTGGTTCACCCTGGGGGCAAGATGCAAATTTTCTGTATCTGCTGGCCAACACACTGGTCACGTTGTCTGGAGTGCAGGGGGGTGTTGAGCACTTAAAAGAGGCAGTGGTGGTTTTTAACCGGGCGCTGGATAAAAGTCCTGATCCACACACCACCGCCATGATTCAAAACAACCTGGGCAATGCCTTGCGCATTTGGGGTGAACGGGAAGAAGGCACGTTGCGTCTGGAACAGGCCGTGGTCGCTTATGAAAAAGCATTGACGGTGTATACACAAAAGGATTTGCCAGATGACTGGGCCAGGATACAAAACAACCTGGGCATTGCCTTGCGCACTTTGGGTGAGCGCGAAGAAGGCACAGAACGACTGAAACAAGCCGTGGCGGCGTTTGAAAGAGCCTTGGAGATCCGCACACAAAAAGATTGGCCATTGCAATGGGCCACGACACAAAACAACCTGAGCATTGCCTTGTGTATTTGGGGTGAGCGTGAAGAAAACACGGTGCGACTGGAACAGGCCGTGACGGCTTATGAAAAAGCACTGACCGTTTTTACAAAAAAAGATTTGCCGCTGGACTGGGCCGCGACACAAAACAACCTGGGCAACACCTTGCGTATTTTGGGTGAGCGTGAAGAGGGCACGGTGCGTCTGAAACAAGCCGTGGGAGCTTTAAAAAAAGCACTGGTGGTGCGCGCAAAAAAAGATTTGCCGTTGGACTGGGCTGCAACACAAAACAACCTGGGTGCCGCCCTTACGCGATGGGGTGAGAGGGGAAAAGGCACGGTGCGACTGAAAAAGGCAGTTGCGGTTTATGAGCAAGTCTTGGCGGTTTACACACAAAAAGATTTGCCGCAGCAATGGGCCATGACACAACACAACCTGGGTGGCGTCTTATTACGATGGGGTGAGAGGGAAAAAGGCACGGTGCGCCTGAAACAGGCCGTGACAGCTTTTGAAAAAGCCCTTGAGGTTCGCACACAAAAAGATTTTCCGTTGCAATGGGCCACGACACAAAACAGCTTGGGTAGTGCCCTGAGAGCCTTGGGTGAACGTGAAGAAGGCGCGGTGCGATTGAAACAAGCTGAAATGGCTTATGAAAATGCGCTGAAGGTGCTCACTCCAGAGGGCACACCCTATTTCTACCAAGGAGTGCAGGGAAATCTGGCGCGGGTGCGGTTGTTGTTGGCGCAACGGCAGGGGTTG
The DNA here is from genome assembly GCA_964371695.1 of uncultured bacterium. Taxonomy (GTDB): domain Bacteria; phylum CAYJOG01; class CAYJOG01; order CAYJOG01; family CAYJOG01; genus CAYJOG01. The sequence goes on along the minus strand of CAYJOG010000106.1, from coordinate 575 downwards.
TGACCGGCGTGGCAGAACAGGCCCCCCGCCCACATCTGCTGATCGCCGGTGTGGGGAACCGTCTGAACCCCCACGACACACCGGGTCTGGAACTGTTCGAGGCACTGCGGCCCCTGTTGCCCCAGGCCCGATTTGTGCATTGGCCCGCACCGCCGCCGGAACTGGCGCTGTCACCCGCCGCGCCGGGTCAGACCCTGGTGATTGTGGACAGCCTTGCGCCGGACACACCCAACACCGAGCCGCTGTTCACCCCCTGGCGGCCCGGCCTGTTGGCGGCAGAGCGCCCCGCCAGCAGCCACGGCCTGGGTGTCTCTCAGGTGCTGGAACTGGCCCAGGCACTGGGCACACTGCCCAACCGGGTGTTTCTGCTGGGCGTGCCGCCGGTGGCGGGGCCGCTGCCCCCACACTGGCTGGCGCAGGCCCAAAACTGGCTGGCGGGTCTTTGAATCAGAAGGGAAGCCGGAGGTTGCAAAAAATCTTGTTTGGTTTTTTGTTTATGTTTGACCCCTCACCTGCCCCTGCGGGGCATCCTCTCCCCGTAAAGGGGAGAGGGGAGATACCGCCGTGCGTAACGC
>CAYJOG010000105.1:5378-8227 GCA_964371695.1 uncultured bacterium | reverse complement strand
GGTTTCTACTCCCCGCCCACGGCGTTCTCAAAAGTCCAGGACGGACTTTTGAGATGGGTTCTATGCTTCCGGTTATGGATTTTGCCGTTTTGATTTATGAGGGTGCAGACGCAGCCGAAGTGGCGGCCCTGGAAAAAGCCATGGCCAGGCTGGCTGCCCTGGGTCTGGGCACGCCGCTGTTTGTCGGCGCGACAGAGGTGATTGAAGAGGTCACGCTGAGTGATGGCCGCACGTTCACACCCGGCGCCAGACTCAGAAACCGCCCGCCGCTGGATCTGCTTTTGGTGCCCGGATATTCCGAAGACAAGGAAGTGCTGTCGCTGTTGCAGGCCCGCGAACCCATGGATGAACACGTGCTGGCCTTTGGCCAAGGCGTGTTGTTGATGGCCGACGCCGGGTTGCTCAAACACCACGCCGCCAGCACGCCGCCAGCGCATCACAACAAACTGGAAACCCTGGGTGTGGCGCGCCACACCCAACCCTTTCACGTCACCGACACCCTCAGCACCGTGGCCGAAGAAAATGCCCTGCCCGCCGCCCTGGCCGCCTGGCTAAAGATTTTGGGCAAAACAGAAGCAGCGGAAAATTTGCTGCGGGGTTAACCTTCCTCGAGGGGCAAAGCAGCCGCCAGACGCATGAAAAAACCGGGGCGGGTCTGTTGCGCCAGGTTCTCCATTTCCAGCATCACCAGGGCCGTGCCCACCAGTTGGGCCGAGAGGCCCGTGTCCAGACAAAGGGCGTCCACGTGGCGGGGTTCCAGTTCCAGGCGCTGATACACCGTGCGTTTGTGGCCCGACAGGGGCGGTGGCGGTGGCAGGGGAGCGTCACTCACCGACAGCGCCAGCACCCCGCTGTCCATCAGCAGTTCCTGCACCGACCCCACCAGACGCGCCCCATCGCGGATCAGTTCATGGCAGCCCTGCGAAAGCTCTGAATAAATGTTGCCGGGAAAAACAAACACCTCTCGCGATTGATCCAGCGCGTGGCGCACAGTGATTTTGGTGCCGCTGCGGCTGCGAGCCTGCACCACCACCACGCCCTGCGACAATCCGCTGATGAGGCGATTGCGGTGAGGGAAACGAAATGCCTCTGGCGCAGTAAAAGGGCTGTATTCACTCAGCACCCCACCGCCGCTGGCGACAATCTGCTCCACCAGTTCCTGCTGGCGGTGACTCAGTTTTTGCGCCAGCCCCTGACCCAGCACCGCCAGGGTGTATCCCCCCGCCGACATGGCCCCCTCGTGGGCCAGGGAATCCACCCCCAGCGCCCCGCCGCTGATCACCCCCACACCTTTTTCGGCCAGTCCCTTCCCCACCTCAGCGGCCAGGCGGCGGCCATAAAGATCAGGCTGACGGCTGCCCACCACACCCAGGTGCAACTGCTCCGGGTCCGGCAGTTCACCCCGCCACAAAAGCGCAAGGGGTGGGTCATCCAGATCGTTCAGCACCACCGGATAACCTTCTTCGCTCACTGTCAGACACCGGATACCCAACCGGGCCATGGCCTCTGTTTCGCGGCGCGGGTCATACCCCTCACGCTCCTGCAACCAACGCTGGGCCGCCACACCCTTTCGGCTCAGTTCCAGCCAGGGGCGCAACAACGCTTTCTGTTCCTGCGCCAGAAATGCAGCCGCCCCCAACTGGCGCACTTCATCCGCCACAACATGGGCGTCCATGGCAAAAAACTCTGACAGGGCCAGGGCGGCGATTTGAGGTGACAGCGTTTTCATTCAGCCACCGCCAGCATAAACAAAACGGAGTTCTGGAATCAGGTTAAAAACCTCCGACCAGATCATCGCCAGAGCAACTTGGGCTCACTGCCAAAGTCGGCAACGCCCGAATCCAGAGGCCATGGATGGCCGTTCCCGCCACCGGTTCGGAGCGGTCGGTGCTTAACAAGGGCGTTCTTTGAATCCAAATACCCCGCGAACAAGTTCAATTTTTTGGGGTGGACTGAACCGTGTGGCGTCGTTCGTAAGGTTTCACGGATGAAACCGGCGAACCAGAAAATATAAGCAGCATGCACTTTGGCCCCCGTTACCCAGCGCGCTTTCTCGTCTACATCGACTGTAACTTGGACTCAGGAAAGCCCTTCTTTTTCTTTTTCCTCGGTGATTTCCTGTTCTTCTTCGGGCGTCATGTTGTCCTGATAACCCAGGGGGAACCACACGCCCCGCCACACCGGCGCCCACATCTGGGAGAGCACAAGGTCGGCATCCAGCGTGGAAATGTCTACCGTGGTGATGATGCTCTCAATGACGGGCACGGGGCCATGGCGGAATACGCGGGTCTTCAGCAACTCCAGCGCATCATCAAAATTGCGGGCCGTCACGCCACACCCGTGTCCCAGTTCGGGCGGCAAGTTCAGTTCGTCGGACTTCCAGAACCTGAACCAGTACCGCTCAAGCACGAACTTATTTTAACAGCATCGCAACAGGAATTTCCAGTGTTTTTTTTCGGGCTTACCCTTTCAGATATTTGTTCAGCCAGGCCAACGTGCGAACCCAGGCATCTGCCGCCGAAGCAGGGTGATAGTTTTTTTCGTTGCCCGCCGAGGGATTGGCAAAAGCATGGCCCGCCCCGTCATAAATCACCCAGTCCGTGGCCACGCCTTTATTTTTCAGTTCGCCGTGCATGAACTCGATGCTGGATTTTGGAATCAAGGAATCCTTTGCGCCATACAACCCCAACACGGGGGCCTGAATGGGGCTGATTTCTTTTTCGATGCGCAACTGGATGCCGTAATAAACCACCGCCGCCTTGACTTTGGCGGGCAGACGCGAGGCAGCCTGAAGGGTTTGATTGCCGCCAAAACACCAACCCATCACCCCCACCTGACTGCCCGCTGCC
>CAYJOG010000105.1:850-5368 GCA_964371695.1 uncultured bacterium | reverse complement strand
GGGCATGGCCAGCAGGGTGTCGGCGGCTTTTTCCACCAGCGCCGTGGTGGCCGCCTGTTTGGCGGTGGCCATGGCATAAAAACGCGCGGCCTGGGCGGGGTCTCTGGTGGCAGGTTTGCCGTACACGTCAATGGCCCCCACCAGATACCCCTCCCCCGCCAGCAACCGGGCCATGGATTCGATGTTTTCATTCAGCCCCCACCACTCGTGAATCAGCACCACAGCGGGCAGTTTGCCCACGGGTTTTTCGGGCATGGCCACATAAAGCCGGTGCTTGCCCGTGCCCTGGGGGGCGTTCAGGGTGATCTCCTGCACCACCACCGCCACTTTGGGTTTGAGCAATGCCTCGTGGCTGGGAGCCGGGGCCGTGCCGTGCTGCTTCTGGTTTTCACCCTGCATTTCCACGGGCGCGGGGGCGTCGTGGTGAGAGGCGTGGTCATCCCGCGCCACGGCAAAACCAGAGACACACAGAGAAAACAGAAGGGTGAAGGGAAGGAACAATTTTCGCATGGGGGTCATCTTGTAACAGCACAAGCCATAGACAAAATTATTTGGCCTTGAAAAAGTCCGTCCTGGACTTTTTCAGGCACCGCAACCCATCGGCAAAGCCTCCGGGTTGCGGGCGAAAACCTACGCTTCGCTCGGTTTTCAATTGCATTCCATCCAGGAATGCCCGTCCCCCTTGAAAAACGCAACCCTTTTCCCTGTCCTTTTTGTGTTTTTCAAGGGGGACAAAATTATTTCTTCACCGGCCTCACAAAGTTCACCTTGAACAAAATCACCCAGGGGGTGAGGGGGAGTTCCTGAATCAACTGGCGTTTCAGGCGGCGCTCATAACTCACGGGCATTTCTCCCTGACCAGCCACCGTGAGCACAAACAGTCCGGGCCGGGGCATGACCAGTTTTTTGAGGTGCAGGGATTTGCCCTTGACTCTGGGGGGCGGCAACAAAATCTTCCAGCGTTCCAGCAGGCTGTTCAGCGTTTGTTTGCTCAGAATGGGGGGTGGTTCATCCAGCCAGATGTTCAGTTTTTTGCGCAGATTGGTGATGCCCTGGCCTTTTTGGCCGCTGAGCCACAAAAAGGGAAAGTGCTGCGAAACAAAAAGTTTTTCTTCCAGCAAAAATTCGGTTTCGCGGCGTTTTTCTTCTGGCACCAGATCACTCTGCATCAGCAGCACCACCAGGGCGCGGGACTGTTCCAGGGCCAAGTGAAACAGCGTGCGGTCCTGATGCATCAGCCCTTCGCGGGGGTTCAGGCACACCAGCACCAGACGGGCGTCTTTCACCGCGCCCCTCACCCGCTGCTCGCTGTAAAACTGAAGGTCATCCTTTTTGAGCATCCCCCGCACAAGGCCAGCGGCATCCACCAACATGGCCGGGCCGCCGGGCAGGGCGATGGGTTCTTCCACCAAATCTCGCGTGGTGCCCGCCGTGGGGTGAACCACCGCACGGGTTTTGCCCAGCAGGTGATTGAACAGGGTGCTTTTGCCCACGTTGGGCCGCCCCAGCAACAACACCTGACCCCGGTCGGCCACCAGCCCCTCGCCCGGCGGCGGCAGCAGGGCCACGATTTCATCCAGCAGATCCCCCACCCCCTGACCGTGTTCGCCGCTGGTGGGCACCACCACGTCAAAACCAAAGACATAAAAATCCGCCAACCACAACACGGCTTTTTTGCTGTGCTCCACCTTGTTCACCGCCACCACCACAGGTTTGCCCAGCATTCGCGCCCACTGGGCAGCGGCTTCGTCCGAAGCGGTCATGCCCTCGCGGCCATCCACCACCAACACCAGCACATCCATGTTTTTGGCTTCCTGACTCAAAATGCTGGCCGCCCCCCCCAAAATGGAGTCGGGCGTGGCCTGCGTCTCCAGACCAGCCGCGTCAAACAGCAGAAACTCGCGGCCATTCCAGTCGGTTTTCAGGCCGTGCAGGTCGCGGGTGACGCCAGCAGTGGGGTAAACAATGGACTGGCGGGTTTGTGTGATGCGGTTAAAGAGCGTGCTTTTGCCCGTGTTGGGGCGGCCCACCAACAACACACGGGGCATGGCCGATCGGACAGTTTTGAGGGGCGTTTCTTTTTTCACTGCCTGAGGATGATAACGGACGGAAGCTACACACCCGGCAAACGCACACCCAGCAGGCGCAGAAGGCCCCCCACCCGCTGGGCCTCAGCAGGTTTTTCCTGACGCAACAGGTGGGCCTGCATCTGTTGCAGCAGCGTCACCTGCGACTCGCGGTCCTGGGTCTGGGCCAGGGCCGCCACCCGAGGCGGAAAGGCCCCCTCCGCCACCACGCGGGCCACGGCGTTCCAGTTCACCCACACCGTTTCTTCTTCCGGCGGCGGGGTTTCTCCCTCTTCGGCGGCATCAGGCAGGGTGTTGGTTTTTCTTTTGGGCATCACACGAATGGTGGCCACCTCGCGGTGGGTTCTGAGACGGGGACGAAGCAACACCCCCAGAAAAGCCCCGCTGGTGAATCCCCCGATGTGCGCCCAGTGGGCCACCGCCGCGCCTTCGCGGGGATGCAGCACCGCGTTGATGTCGTTGTAAATCGCCTTGGCCGCCATCAGCCCTACAATCAGGCTGATGAACACCGACACACAGCCGTTTTGTTTGAAGGACTGTATGCGCGCCCCCGGAATCAGCACCAGATAGCCCCCCACCACACCCATCACCGCGCCAGAAGCCCCCACCGAAAAGCTGAACTCCTCGCTGGGCGGCACACCGAACAGGGAGTGCGCCACCGAGGCCATGAGGCCGGTGAAAAGGTAAAAGGACAGAAAAACAAACGGCCCCAGGTCGTCTTCCACCGCCCAGCCAAAAATGAGCAGAAAGATCATGTTGCCGATGATGTGATTGATGTCGGCGTGCATGAACATGGCCGTCATGGCCGAGGTGAAGGACTCCTCCCCCTTCAGATAACCAAACGCCACCATGGAGGTCCACGAGGTGATCTCGTGTAACTGGGGCAGGCAGAGCAGCGAATAAATCACCGCGTTGATCACAATGAACCCCACCGTGAGGGTGGGAAACACCCTGAGCGCAAAACGGTTCATCGGCCCCGCCCCTTGCCCCGGTAATAATAATTGACCATGTTCCAGAACAGGTCCTGACCGCCGCCCCGCTCTATGAACAGGCGCATGAGTTTTTCCTGTTTTTCTACAGCCCCCTGCACCTCTGCCATGGTCTGGGCGTTGAGGCCGTAGTGATATTTCACCCGCTGGCGGGCAAACTCCAGGCGGCGGAAAACCTCGTCTGTCTCAGCCACAAACGGGCCGTAATGGTGCTCAAAGTCCCATTCATTGATCAGTTCCAGCGTGTCGCGCAAATGCACCACGCTTTGGTCGAGATACCACACCGTGCGCTCGCCGCTGTTGGGGTCTGAGGGACCAAGGGCCAGGGTTTTTTTGAGGTTGTCGTGGTCTTCATACCAGTCTTCGGTGATGGGGTTTTCCTTGAGCAGAAACATCACCTTTTTGCTGTTGCCCTTGAATCCGCTTTCTTGCACTTCAAAACACACCACGAGCAACACCACCACCCCCAAAAGCAGGATCAGCTTGCGATACCACGCGTCCCACGGGCCAAGGGGCCGGTAATACCCAAGGACTTCCTCGTTCGCCAATTCCTTACCCCCATTTTTCTGATTGGTTAGAACAGCACTGGCTTGGGCGCGGGAGATAAAAACCCCATCCCGCTTTTACCTTCTGGTTCGCCGGTTTCATCCATGAAACCTTGCAAACAACGCCGCACGCTCCAGCCCAACCCTGAGAGCAGCGTGAGTGATAACCGTTATTTTTTGATTCAATGCCGACTTGTGGATAAGCCCCGGCCACGCTGGAGCGGCGGCGGAAACGGCCATCCATGGCCTCTGGCCGTGGATATCGCCCCGGAGCCAGAAGTTGTGTTCACCTGGCTGGCCCACGGCTATACCTCAGGCTCAGCCAGCAATGGGTCCAGCTTGCCGGTGCGCTGCAGGGCCGAAAGTTCGTCAAATCCGCCGATGGGTTTGTCGTTGATGAATATCTGCGGCACGGTGCGCTGGCCGGTGACCTGGGCCAGCCAGGCGCGTTTTTCGGCGTCGTTGCTCACGTCCACGTTTTCATAAGCCGCCTGTTTGCGCGTGAGCAGGGCCTTGGCCATGTCGCAATAGGGGCAGTACGCAGTGGTGTAAATCACAACCTTGGCCACGAGAAAGAATTATAAACCGCCACGCCAAAAGGTCATCTGCAATCTCAGAACCTGTTTATAAAGTCCCTCCTGGACTTTATAAACCCAATCAGGTCCGGGCAAAGCCCGGCCCTGATTGCGAAAACCTCAACTTCTTCAAAGTTTCGGCTTTCGGATGCGCTCATCCATGAGCGCAAGAGCCTGTTTATCGTGCGCCATGTTCCACATCGCGCACTTTTAAAACAGGCTTTCCGCAAAAATAAACGCCTCGCCCAGGTGATAAGATGATTTTTTACCGCCTGCCCCATGGAAGACAAAGACCGTAAAACCCTGATTGGCTTGGTGGTGA
>CAYJOG010000105.1:0-840 GCA_964371695.1 uncultured bacterium | reverse complement strand
GGCATGTACCTCATGCGCTCCAGGGTGCTGAGCGGCCGATCCAGCGGCAAAGACCCGGCCCTGGACCAGACCCTTACCCAGTTTTGCAACACCATCGTGGCAAGAGACGCCAGCGCCCTGGTGCCCCTTTATGACGCCACTTCACTACAACATCTGCAAACCATGGGCGAAACCGCCTATTCCGACTGGTACAACGTGTGGGTCACCCAACTGGCCGACACGGGCGCCTGCACCTTTGAGCCACCGCCACAGCAGTTCTGCGCCACCGGCAAGGTCAACCAGATGCTGCCCCCCCAATCTCAGGTGAGTACCCCGCCGCCCTGCGCCACCGCCGGGTTTAAACTCACCAAGCTGCAACCCAAGCCAGACGACCAGCCCCGCACCATTTATGTAGACTTTTTGAAACTGAATGAAAAATGGGTGGCAATTCCCCTGCTGATTTCCGAACTTCAATGAAAACCTCTACTCCCCTCAAAAACTTCGGAAAGTTCCTGCTGGGGGCCTCGCCCCTGCTGTTGTGCGTGGTGCTGTTTGGCGGCTGCCCCCGTGGCAAGGCGGGCATGCCCCAGGGCGATTTCAAACTCAATCAGCGCCCCCCCACCGTCACCCCCAAGGTTGACAAAAACGCCCCTTTCCGCGCCCTGCACGTGGCTCCCGACGATGAAGAAGAAGTGGATGTGACCAGCACGGTGCTGGTGTATTTCAGCGAAGCCGTGGTGACCCAGGCTGGGGACAAAGGCCCGGCAGAGGTGATTCAGCTCCCCCCCCCCGGGGCAGGGGGGGCCCGGGGGGGGGGGGCGGCGCTGGCGGGGTGGGGCCGCGCGCAGCCCCGGCGGGCGC
>CAYJOG010000104.1:0-8252 GCA_964371695.1 uncultured bacterium | reverse complement strand
CGTCTGAAGCGGGTTTGTTAAAGGAGGAGCTGGTTTTTTCGGGGGCCTGCACCAACACGGGGGCTTCGGCTTTGTCCGCCGCCTGAGGGGGGGGAGCCGGGGCCTTGGGCTGTGCCGCCTGCTGCACAAAAGCCACCACTTCGGCGGCGATGTCCTCTTTGCGCTTGCCTTTGGCGGACACCACACGGGGAGCGGGGCTTTTTTTGTCGGTCTGCTGCTGGGTTTTGGGGCTGAGTTTTTTGGGCGGGGCCTGGCGCTGAAAAGCCTTGCTGAGCACCGCTTCAAAACCGCTGTTTTCGGCTTGTTGTGTCTGGCCATTGGAAAGACCGGACACACCACCCTGGGAACCTTTTGTTGCTTTGGTGTAAAAAAGTGATGTGACGTTCATGTTCTCACCTCCTTTCCCGTCAAAGTCCATCACGGGATATGCAGAAGTAGGAAGTAAAAATGGTTGAAAGAGGTGCTTTTTCGCCATTCCGCTCACCGCGCTCTTTCCGCCAGAAGGCGGGTATAGGCGGCTGCGGTGGATGCGTCCATGGCCGCCAATACCTCGCTGATTTTGTCTTTGGGCAAACGGCGGAGAATTTCCACCGACTGAGACTCCTTCAGGGTTTTGTCCTGAAAGATTTCAGCGATCACGTCGGCGTCCATTTCGGCGTAGACCTTGCTGAGACGTTTGAAGTTGAGGTCCTGGCGGGCGAGATCCTTCTCGCTGAGTTGACTTTTTTGTGAAACCTTGCGATTGAGTGTGGTGAGTTGGGGTTTGAGTTCCTTTTCCAGGTCGCGGCGTACCGAAAGGGCGGCTTTTTGCGCGGTCTTTTCGATATCCGCGAGATTTTTCTTTTTCGCGCCTGCGTCGTTGAGTTTGCGGCTGATTTCTTCGAGCAGTTTTTCGGTGTTGCGCAGTTGCTGGTTCTGCGCCTTCACCTGCCGGGCCAGGTTTTCTTTTTCCTGCTCAATTTCGGCCAGCCGCATGCCGGCGGCTTCATAGGCCACGGCGAGTTTTTCCTGATTGCGCTGCACCACCACCAGTTCGCCACTCACCTTTTGGGGCGGGCGGGGGTGGAAAAACTTTTTGGAGAGGCTCCCCACCACGGGCCAGCGGTCCAGGCTGGCCTTCAGGGCCACTTCCTGACTGTGAAACTTGCCCGTGCGATGCACTGCGCCCAAGGCCCCCAGCACCAGCAACAGCACCAGCAGCACTGTTCCGGCGACAGCGGCCTTGCGTGGAATGTTCAGGGTGATGTTGTTCACGGTGGAAGCAAAAAAGGGTCTGACAGTCTACTCAGTGAAGGGAGCGTGGAACCAGGAAGCCAAGGGCCATGGATGGCCCGCTCCGCCGCCGGTTCAGGACGGGCGGGGAAAGGGGGAAAGCGGAATAGAAACCTTTGGATATGCTCAGCTCCCAGCTTATAGGGGAAGCCTGAACCGTGCGGCGTTGTTCGCAAGGTTTCACGGATGAAACCGGCGAACCAGAAGAATATAAGCTGGGGCAGGAGTTTTTCATGTCAACCATGTGCGTATGTATGGGCCGGTTTGATGAACTTAAGGCTGGGTGAAAACGGTGGGCACGCCCTGGTGCTGCCGGGCAGCGGTGGAACCGGTATTATAGGCACGAAGCGCCTGGTCAAAAGTGTTCAAGCGCCCCATGGCCGAAAGCGCCTGCTGCACCGAGGCGGGGGTCAGGCCCCCTCCCAGTCCCAGGCCAAGGCCCTCACCCAGCCCCTCCAGCGAGGGGGTGGCCCCCCCCATGGGCAGGGGAAGGCTGTTGAGCACGGCCCCCGGCGCGGCACCGCCCAGGGGGGGCAGGCCCGGCACCGGGGCGTTGAGTCCCGGCATCTGGGGCTGCATGGCGGGGGCAAACGGCTCCAGAGGAGCGTCAAAAGGCAATGCGGGCAAGGGCGGCGGCTGGGCCCGGGGCGCGGCCTGGGGCTGACCCACGCCCACAGAGGAGCTGACCGGGGCGCTCTGTGGCAACACAAAACCAGCCGCCCCGCGACCGCCAGAGGCTCCCGACGTGTTCAGGGGCTGCTCGGCGTAGGGTTTGAGCGTGTTCTGGGCCGGTGGCGCGGCATTGACCCCCCAGGGGGCCAGCGCCCGGTCCATCTCCTGCACAAATCCCCGGGGCGGCTGGCCAAAGGCAGAGGCCGCCGGGGTGTCCAGATGGAACCGGTGGCGGATCTCGGAAATCCGGCTGATGATCTGTTGGATGCGGCTGACCACGGAGTTATCCAACTTTTATTTTACACTTTTACAGCGGTCTGGCGACGAAAATGCCGCACCCCGCCCACTTCGTCCAGTTGGGCGGTGTCGCGGCGTTCTTCTTCTTTTTTCCAGTCGGCCTTGTGGCGGTCTTTGAGCTTCTGGAAGATTTCCTCCTGCTGCTTGGCGGCCACCACCAACTTCATGGACTCCCGGTGATGGGCCTTGGCGTTGTCCAGATCACCCGTGGCCAGGCGGATGTGCCGCTCCAGCATGAACAGGTAACCGCTGTAGCCCGCCAGCTGGGCCGCCTGGATTTCGCCTTCTTCCAGTTTCAGGCGCATTTCGTCGCGCGTGCTGCGATATTGGTGATTGAGGGTGTCCACCCGGTGCTGGGCCTCCTGCACCTTCAGCAGGCGGCGGCTGGCCTCCACGCTGGCCAGTTCCTTTTTGACCTGCTTGACCTCCAGCACCTTCTGATACTGAAACCGGAAGGCCAACTCACACCACTCCCGTCAGGGCCAGCGTGAGGGCCTGCACGCTGTCCTGAAACCGCCAGCGCTCGTGTACCCCCTGGCGCAGAAAACTTTCCAGCTCCGGGAACTTGTCCACCGCCACGTCCACACGGGGGTTCGCACCGCGCACATAAGCCCCGATGTTGATGAGGTCTTCGGTGCGGCGAAAATCCGCGAGCAGTTCCTTGAACTTCTGGGCGTAAATCTGCTGGCTGCGGGGGGTGATGTCGTTCATCACGCGGCTCACCGACTGCAAAATGTCCAGCGAGGGATAGTGCCCCCGGTGGGCCAGTTCGCGGGTGAGCACCAGATGGCCGTCCAGCGTGGCGCGAGCGGCGTCGGCGATGGGTTCGTTCATGTCGTCGGCCTCGACCAGCACGGTGTAAATGCCCGTGATGCTGCCTTTTTCGCTGGTGCCCGCCCGCTCCAGCAACGCGGGAATGGCCGCGAACACCGTGGGGGTGTAACCCCGCGTGGTGGGCGGCTCGCCCACCGACAGCCCCACCTCGCGCAGGCCCATGGCAAACCGCGTGAGCGAGTCCATCATCAGCAGCACGTCCGCACCCTGATCGCGGAAATATTCGGCAATGGTGGTGGCCACATAGGCCCCCTTCACCCGCACCAAAGGCAACTGGTCGCCGGTGGCCACCACCACCACGCTGCGGGCCAGGCCCTCTTCGCCCAGGTCTTTTTCGATGAACTCGCGCACCTCGCGGCCACGTTCGCCCACCAGACCAATCACGTTCACCTCGGCGCTGGTGTTGCGGGCCATCATGCCCATGAGCGTGCTCTTGCCCACACCCGAACCACTGAAAATGCCGATGCGCTGGCCCTTGCCCGTGGTGAGCAGGGCGTCTACCGCCTTCACGCCCAGGGTGAGGGGGTCTTCGATGCGGCGGCGGTGCAGCGGATGGGGCGCTTCGGCATAAATGCTGCGCTGCGCCAGACCCGACACCGGCGGCCCGCCGTCCAGAGGTCGGCCCAGGCCGTCCAGCACGCGGCCAATCAGCGCATGGCCCACAGGCACGGTGAGGGGTTTGCCGGTGGCCCGCACTTTTGCGCCGGGGCCGATGCCCTCCATGCTGCTCAGCGGCATGAGCAGCATGTCTTCATCCCGAAACCCCACCACCTCGCAGGGCACTTCCTCGCGCCCCTGTCCCAGCACCACACAACAATCTCCCAGCCGGGCCGTGGGGCCGCTGCTCTTGATGTGTGTGCCCACCACCTCACGCACCCGGCCCACGTGCTCAATCGTGTCCAGCGTGTCCAGGTGGTTCAGCAGCTTGTCAAAATCGATGTCTGGCCTGGGCGTCATGGGGCTTCAGCCCCCCGCTGGGCCGGGCGCAAGCCCCTGCAACTGTTCCTCGATGAACTGAAGCTGCTTCTGAATACTGGCCTCTACCGAGCCGGCTTCGGTTTCGATGAGACAACCTCCCGGCTCCACGCGGCTGTCAGACAGCACCTCGAAATGCACGATCTGTTTCAGGTCCTGCCGCAGGTAGGGCTCCTGGGCCTTGAGGGATTCGTGATCCACCGGGCTGACCTTGATGAAAAACTCCTTGCGGTGGCTCACCTTTTGCAGCGCGGCGCGGATGAGGTCCGCCGTGGCTTTCGGGTCCAGCATGATCTCCCGCTGAATCACCTTGCGGGCGATGTTCATGGCCAGAGAAATGATCTGGCTTTCGCTGTTCTGGGCCACTTCCGACAACAAAGAATTGCTTTTTTCAATGGCGCTGCGCAGGGCGTTGAACAGGGAGGTGAGGTCCTGGGCAGCGTTTTTCTTGCCCGCCTCACAACCGGCCTTGAAGCCGTCGGCGTGGCCTTCTTCCTGACCCTTGGCATAGGCCTCGGCAAAGGCTTCTTTCTTCACGCGGGCCATTTCCTCGATGACTTCCTGTTTGTGGCGGCTGGCTTCGTCCTGGGCCTGACTCACCAGCATGTCGCGGTGGGTGCCGGCGTCTTCCTTGGCCTGCTGAAGCAGAATTTCCGTTTCTTCGTGCAGGCTTTCCGAAAGCTCCTCGCGGCGCATTTTCAGCGTCTCGATTTCGTCCATCATGGCGTCGAGTTCGCTTTTGGCGGCCTCGATTTCGGCGTGAATGTCTCCCAGTTCGGCGTGGGCCTGTTCGTGTGCGCCCGCCCCGGCGGTGGGGTCTTCTTCAAACCCGCCGAAGTCTTCTTCTGCGCCTTCCTCTTCACCCAGGCTGTCCGCGAGCGCGCCCGCGTCGGCCTGCTGGCCCATGGACGCAAAATCAACTCTCGCGCCTTCGCCCAGTGAGCCGGTGGAGTTTTTCAGCGTGCGCGCGGCGGCCACGTCAAACTCCGGCCACTCGGCCTGATCAATGGCCGCTTGACCGTTACTGCCCGCTGTGGCGTTACCCAATAATTTCATCAGTGCCACCCCTTGATACCACAATCTCACCTGCATCTTCAAGGCGGCGGATCACACCCACGATACGCGACTGGGCTTCTTCCACGTCTTTGACGCGCACCGGGCCCATGAAATCCATGTCGTCCTTCAGGTCGGCGGCGGCGCGCTTGCTCATGTTGCGGAACACGATTTCCTGCACTTCGGGGGTAGAGCCTTTCAGCGAGAGCGACAGGTCGTTTTTGTCGGTTTCCTTCACCACCCGCTGAATATCCCGGTCTCCCAGCAGCACGATGTCCTCGAACACGAACATCAGCTTGCGCACTTCGTCGGCCAGTTCCGGGTCTTCTTCTTCCAGGCGCTCCAGAATCTGTTTTTCCGTGGATCGGTCCACGCGGTTGAGGATTTCCACCAGACTTTTCACGCCGCCCGCCTTGGCATAGTCATGACTCATGACGGCGGCGAGTTTTTTCTCCAACACTTTTTCCACCTCGTGAATCACTTCAGGCGAGGTGCGCTCCATCTGGGCCAGGCGGCGGCTCACGTCCACCTGAAGTTCCTGGGGCAGCCCACCCAGCACCTGACCCGCCTGAATGCTGTCCATATAGGCCACCACCAGGGCGATGGTCTGGGGGTGCTCGTTCTGAATGAAGTTGAGCAACTGGGCCGGGTCGGTCTTGCGCAGAAAGTCGAAGGGAACCACCTCGATGATGCTGGAGAGGCGGTTGATGAGCATGTTGGCCTTGGCCTCGCCCAGGGCGTTGGCCAGGATTTCGCGGGCATATTCCAGGCCGCCCTTGCTCACGAAGTCCTTGGCGAGGGCCATGTTGTAGAAGTCTTCGAGCACCGACTGTTTCAGTTCGGGCGAGACCTTGCGCATGTTGGCGATCTGAAGGGTGATCGCCTCGATTTCTTCGTCGCTGAAATACTGGAACAGGTCCGCAGATCGCTCTGGCCCCAGGGTGATGATGAGCACAGCGGCCTTTTGTGAGCCGGTCAGGTTCTCCAGTTTCATGTCGGTTTCAGCAGCCCTGGTCGCCATGTCAGTCCTCCTCCATCAGCCAGTTTTTGATGATGGTGGCCGCGGCTTCAGGGTTGGTGTCCACCAAGCCGAACACGGCGTCGCGCATCTTCTGGGCGGCCTGTTCCTCGTCACTCATCGCGGGTTCTGGGAAAGCCGCCTCGGCGGCCAGTTCGGCTTCGAGATCCCGCGCTTCAACCTCAATGGCCGAGGGCGACACCACCACGCGCTCCACCGGCTGCACCGGCAGTTCCACCGGCTCCAGGCGAAAGGGATCCACACCGGTTTCTTCGGCTTCTTCCACCACCTCAGGCAGTTTCTGGCCCCGCATGAGCAGGATGGTGAGCAGACCCGCCAGCAGAATGCCCCCCACCAACAGACCGGTGTACACCATCATTTGCCGCTGTTTGGCCTGTTGCTGGGCCAGACGCTCGGCCTCCAGATCGCGCTGGTATTTGTCGTTGAAGTTCATGTTGTACACGTCCACCTGATCACCCCGACCCTGGGGCTGGGTGCGCAGGTCCAGGCCCCCGGCGGCGGCCACGTTCTGGCGCAGCAGGGCCACGCGGTCCTGGGCAAACTCCCGGTCGGGCGCGTCCAGCATCACCGCCACCGACACCCGGTGAATCACGCCGGGGTCCCGCTCGCGGCGCGTCACGGTTTTGCTCACTTCAAAGTTGGTGGTGGTTTCGGCCCGCTTGTATTGATTGTTGCCCTGGGCCATTTCCTTGTAACCGGGAATGTTGCTGGTGGTGCCCGGCACGCCCACTTCGGGGGGTGCGCCCACACCTGTGAACTCTTCTTTGATGCTCTGGCTGCTGCGGGGAATCCCCGCTTCTTCCACCACCGGCTGATAAATCTCCGCCTCGCTCTGTTCCTGGTCAAAGTCCATTTCCACCGTCACGCGGGTCACCACTTTGTCTTCGCCAAAGGCTTTTTCAAGCATGCTCTGGACTTTCTCCTGCAGGCGGTCTTCCTCACGGTTTTTCAGCTCCATCTGCATCTTTTTGAGCTGGGCCACCTTCTTTTGATTGCCTTCTTCCTTCAGCACGTCCGAGAGCAGATTGCCCTTCTGGTCCACCACCGTGACCTTATCAGGCACAAGCCCCTTCACGCTGTGGCTTACCATGTGTACCACCGATTTGATCTGTTCGTCTTCCAGCACCATTTTGGGTTTGAGCTTCAGCGCCACGGTGGCCGTGGCGGCTTCGCTGGAATCCACAAACAGGCTGGGTTCGTCCATGCTGATGTGTACGCGGGCGTTCTCTACGGCGTCCAGCCCCTCGATGGTGCGCGACAGCTCGCCTTCCAGCGCCCGGCGCAGGTTCACCTGCTGGGTAAAGTCGGTGGTGGCGAAACTCTGCTGATCCATCAGTTCATAACCGATGGTGCCGCTTTTGGGCAGGTTCTCCGCCGCCAGCGAAAGCCGTGTGCCCACCACCACCTCTTTGGGCACATAAATGGACTTTCCCACGTCCCGAAACTCATAGGGGATCTTCTGATCGTCCAGCTTGGTCTTGATGGCCATGGCGTCTTTGGCGTCCAGTTCCATGAACAGCGCCACCATCACCTGTTTCTGACTCTGGCGATAGCTGTAGCCCACCGCGGCCATGAGCGCCACCAGCGCCACGCCAATGGTGGAAAGCGTGATGTAACGCACCATGGGCGGGCTGTTCGTCCAGAAGTCCAGCACCCGCTGGCGTATGGCGGCGAGATTCTCCTGCACCCGTTACACCTGCATCCTCATGATTTCGCGGTAACCGTCCACCACCAGGGTGCGCACCGCCAGGGTCATTTCCATGGCCACCGAGGCCTTTTCCAGCGCCAGCATCACTTCGTGCAGCGACTGCGCTTTGCCCAGCACAAGATCCTGCTGCTGCTGGTCGGCGGTTTTCTGCAATTTGTCCACGTCCAGAATCGCCTTTTTCAACTCCTCCACAAAGCTGCCCTGGGGCGCGAGGTCAGCCTTGGCCGCAGGTTTGGCAAAAACCGGAATTACGGTTTCTGGGGCTTGGAGTGGATGGAGGCGTGAAATCATGACGAAGTATTATCCCTAAATTTCCAGCGCCGCGCTCGCCATGCGTTTGCTGCTGGCGATGACCACGGTGTTGGCCTCATAGGCGCGGGTGGCGGCGATCATGTCCACCAT
>CAYJOG010000103.1:0-8299 GCA_964371695.1 uncultured bacterium | reverse complement strand
GGATCCCCTTGATCCGCTCAGCAACCAGGACTTCATCGGCCAGCTTGCCCAGCTCACCGCGCTGGAATCCTCCACCAACCTGAACACGTCGCTCACCAGCTTCATCAGTGGCCAGAGCACGCTTCAGGCCGTGAACTTCATCGGCAAAACCGTGAAGGCCGTGGACGACAATGGCGACGCGGTGGAGGGCGTGGTGACCAGCGTGACGGTGAGCGAAGGCGAGCCGGTGATCAACGTGGGCAACACCCCCGTGAAGCTCAAGAACATCGTCAACGTCTCCATTACGCCGGAACAGGTTTAAGGAGAAACGAGAGAATCCCATGATGATTTACGGACCTTATTCGGCGCCAGTTGGCAAGCCGCAACAGGCGCCGAACCACCGCACGGGGGGGGCGACTCCCCCGGCGCGGACGCTTGATTTCGCCGATGTTCTGCGCCGCGAGGCGCTCACCACGCAACAGCCAGACGGCGTGCGGTTTTCCAAACACGCCGAAGAACGCCTGAAGGACCGGGGCATTGAACTGGGGCCGGAAGACATCACCCGCCTGAACACGGCGGTGGACAAGGCCCAGGGCAAAGGCTCCCGCGAGTCGGTGGTGCTGATGGACGAACACGCGTTTATCGTGAGCGTGCCGCCCCGCACCGTGGTGACCGTGATGGACCTTCAGGCCATGCGCGAAAGCGTGGTCACGAACATCGACAGTTTTGTATGGGCCGGACCCTGACGGGAAGCCCAATAACCGGCTGCGCCGACTGCGCAGCCGTGTGAAGACCCAAATCCAAACGAAAGAGGCTTTCAGTTATGGCAGGATCAAGTTTCTTCTCCGGTGTCTCGGGGCTGAAAAGTCACCAGACCAAAATGGACGTGATTGGCAACAACATCGCCAACGTCAACACCCACGGCTTCAAGGTTGGCCGTGCGACCTTCGGGGACCTCATCAGCCAGACCTTTCGAGGCCCCAGCCAGCCCAGCCCCACCCGCGGCGGCACCAACCCCCTTCAGGTGGGTCTTGGCACACAAATCGCCAGCGTGGACAACATCATGGTGCAGGGCGTGCTCGAAACCACGGGCCGCCAGAGCGACGTGGCCATTCAGGGC
Organism: uncultured bacterium; assembly: GCA_964371695.1. Lineage (GTDB taxonomy): Bacteria > CAYJOG01 > CAYJOG01 > CAYJOG01 > CAYJOG01 > CAYJOG01. The sequence goes on along the minus strand of CAYJOG010000103.1, from coordinate 7,200 downwards.
AACGGCTTTTTTGTGGTGGAATCAGGCACCAGCAATTTTTACACCCGCAACGGCAACTTCAATTTTGATCGCGACGGAACACTGGTGAACCCCGCCGGTTTCCGCGTGCAGGGCTGGAGCCGCCAAGTGGTGGACGAAGCGAACAACATCATCATTGACACCACCGGCGCGATTGACGACCTGCACCTGATCGTGGGCGAAAAAATCGAGGCCAAGTCCACCGAGCGGGTGATTTTCCGTTCCAACCTCAACGCCGCCAGCCGCGACATGGGCCCCGCCCTGGAGAGCGACTCTCTGGTGGACCTGTACAACGGCACCAGCCCGGAGCCGTCTCACATGGGCATTCGCCCCGGCGACGTGCTGCAAATTGCGGTGGAACTGGACGCCAACCCCGCAGCCCCCGCCAGCGTGGGCAAGTTCGACGTGCGTTATTACGCCATCACCAACAACACCACCGCCAAGGATCTCGAAGGCTGGATTCAGGAAGTGATTGACTCGGCGGACAGCACCGGCACGGCCAATGTGACCGTGGCGTTTGACAATGGTGCGTTCACCGTGGACAACCAGTTGCTGCCCCCCGACACCGACGGCGTGATGCTGAGCGTGCGCGCCGCCAGCGGCACGGATATCCGCAACTACGCCCGCAGCCAGGGCACGCTGAAATACGAAAATCTCACCGACGACATCGCCACGGTGAAGGAGTTCTTTCGCGTGCAGGACGGCGCAGGCACCAGCCTGGGGCGCGACCTGTTCAACACCCACTTCAACTTTGGCCTGGGGGCGGCAATCGCCCTGAACTACAACGGCACCGACGACCCGCAGGAGGTGGGCAACACCATCTTCAACAACTTCGCTGGCATCACCACCATCAACAACGGCGCAGCGTCCAACCTCGATTCCATCAACGGCTTCGTGCAGGGCAGCGCCACGCGCAAAACCAGCATCGATGTCTTTGACAGCCTGGGCAATTCTCACACCCTGCAACTGACCTTCCAGCACCAGGGCGCCACCGTAAAAGGCGGCGTGTCGTTCAAGAACCTGTGGGACTGGCGGCCGGAGTTCGGGTTTGCCGATGAATACGCCTTTGACTCACTGGCGGTCAACGGCGGCAACAATTTCTTCACCTTCGAAAACAGCGGTCTGTTGGACGCCAGCCGCCTGGAGGGGCAGATCACTTTTGACGGTTCGCCCGTCATCGGCCAGCCTATCGGCCCGCCGCCGTTCACCTCGCTCATCAGCAGCAAGTCGGTGAAAACCAACAACGTCACGCTGCAGTGGGGCTTGGCCGACAACCTCATCGCGGGCATCACGCAATACGCCAGCGACTTCACCACCGCCGCCATCAACCAGGATGGTTACCCCCTGGGTGTGCTGGAAAGTTACTTTATTGACCAGATTGGCAGCATCAACGGCATCTATTCCAACGACCTGCGCCGCCCAGTCGGCCAGTTGTCCGTGGCGGTGTTCGACAACCCCGAAGGTCTCACCAAAACCGGCGGCACGCTGTTCCAGCAGTCCAATAACAGCGGTCTGGCCCGTGTGGTGCCCGCCCTTATCGGCGGGGCCGGTGAAATCGCGGCGGCCACGCTGGAGCAATCCAACGTGGATCTGTCCAACGAATTTACCAGCATGATCATCACCCAGCGTGGTTTTCAGGCCAACGCCCGCACCATCACCACGTCCGACGAAATGCTCCAGGAACTGATCGCCCTGAAGCGGTAACAATTTAAGCAGACCTTGACATTGAGGGGGCCGAAAGGCCCCCTTTTTTGTGAAAGTGGACAATAGACACACCCCACCCCCGTTGGTATAGTTGCGCCCTGCTGCCCAAATGATTCAACTCACCCGTTTCAATAAAGGCGACGCGGTGGTCATCAACACCGACCTCATCGAACTCATCGAGCCAAAAGTGGACAACACCGTGATCACCCTCACAACCGGACGCCAGATTCTTGTGCGAGAATCCGTCCGCGACATCGTTGAACAGGTGGCAGAATTCAAGCGCTATATTTTCTCAGGCATCACCGTCAAGAAGTTCTACCCCGAAGACTCCGTTTAACCCCGAAGGAGGCACCATGGCCGAAGACGATCTGTTAGATAACCTGGACGACGGCGGTGGCGCCCCGGCCAAAAAGAAAAAGCTCAAGCTGCCCGGCGGCGGCGTGAACATGGGCGCGTTTTTGCCCACCATCGTCAGCACCGTGGTGATCGTGGTGGTGGTGTTCATGTCCGGCGGCAAGGGCGGCGACAACAAGGGCACCGAGGAACTGCGCGAAAGCCTGGAGGCCCTGGCCAAGAAGCAGGGCGAAATGATCGTGGCGCTGAACAACCGCGAGTTCAAGGTGGAAGGCGTGGAACTGCCCGGTTTTCACTCCAGCCAGAAAACAGAAAAATATTACCTCGCCACGCCGCCACAGCCCATGACGCTGAACGTGGGCCGTGGCAACTTCGCCCGCCTCACCGTGCTGGTGGTGGTGGACAAGGAAGTGGCCGAGGAAATGGGCCATGCCGCCAGTGGCGGTAAAGAGGAAAAAGCGGCAGAAGGCGGCGGTCATGGCGGCGGACCTGCGGGCACCTTCGGTCAGGCGCCGGAATGGTTCCAGGCCTATGCGCCCGACATTCAGCAGGCGGTGCAGTTTTTCTTCGCGCAGGTGGATTACGACAAGACGACGGCCAAGTACACACTGCCCGATGACGGTGGCAAGGCGCGCACCATCGAGTTTGTGCGTCAGGCCATGGTGACTAAAATCAACGAAGGCCTTCAACGAGACCCCGAAAACCGCTTCCGTTTGCGCGACATCATTTTCCAGGACTTTGTCATTGACTGACAGGGCCTGACCCCCGTTGTTTTAAGGAGACAACCCACCTTGGCGGAAATACTTTCACAAAGCGAAATTGATGCCCTCCTCCGGGCCATTCAGCAGGAGGACGTGGACATCAACCAGATGAAAAAGGACGAGAAAGAGCGTCCTGTGAAAGTCTATGATTTCAAGCGCCCCAACAAATTCGCCAAGGAACAGACCCGCACCCTGCAAATGCTGCACGACACGTTCGCACGGCTGTTGTCCAACAACCTGTCGGGCAAGCTGCGGTCGTTGTGCAAAATCGAAGTGGTGAGTGTGGATCAGCTCACCTTTGACGAATACATCCGGTCCATTTCCAACCCCTCCATCGTGTCGCTGTTCAGCCTCAGTCCGCTGGAGGGCACGGCGGTGCTGGAGATCAACCCCATGATCGCCTTTCCGCTGCTGGATCGCCTGCTGGGGGGTCCCGGCAAGGTGGGCAAAATCCGCGAACTCACCGATATCGAAGAGGGCCTGATGCGCGGCGTGCTGGTGGATGCGTATAACTTTTTGCGCGAAAGCTGGGCGGCCATCATCAGCCTCAATCCCAAGATGGAAAAAATTGAAAGCAACCCGCAGTTTGTGCAGATCGCCAGTCCCAGCAGCATGGTAGTGCTTATCAGCTTCGAGGCCACCATCGGCGAAAACAACGGCGTGATGACGCTGTGTCTGCCTTATCTCACGCTGGAACCGATTCTGCACAAGCTGAGCGCGCAGCATTTTTTCACGTCGAGCAAAAAGAAACTTTCACGCGAAAGTCAGGACGCACTGGAAAAGCGCTTGAAGGTGCATCAATTGCCGGTTAGCGTACACCTCGGAGAAACCGCCGTATTGCTTAGAGACCTACTTACCATGGACGCAGGAGATGTTCTGCGTCTGGACCGCGCCGCAGCGGATCACCTGCCCGTCTATCTGGGCGACCGCCTCAAGTTCCACGGCAAGCCAGGTAAATCAGGAAAGTTTGTGGCAGTTCAGCTAACCTCCAAGGCATCTTTGGCGGAGGAGGTGAGCTGATGGAAGAAGGTGGTTTGACACAAGACGAAATCGACGCGTTGTTGTCGGTGGATGAAGAGCTTCTCGAAGAAGAAGCGAAGACCATGGACGACGGTGAGCGGGACAGTTTCACCAGCATGATCACCAAGGCCATCAACGCCGGGTGCGAAACGCTCACCACCATGATCGGGCGCAACACGGCAGCCAGCCACGTGGCAGTGGAAAGCACCACGCCCGATTCCATCGCCGATCGTTTTGAGGAGATGTTCGCGTCCATCACCTGTCCCATCACGCTCAAAAAGAAATTCATCCACCTCATGGCCATTCCCATGCCTTTGGCGTCGTACATGGCCGAGCAGATGGTGAACCCCGGGGCCGACAGCGCCCCCGCCGACCTGAGCGACATGGGCCAGAGCGCCTATGAGTCCCTCATGGAAACCTTCTGTGGCACCATGGTCACCACCCTCTCGGTGGAGTCCAGCAAAACCATCGCCAGCGGCGGTCCCAATTATCTGCGGGGCACGATGGCGGACATCAAGGACGAACTGGCCAAAATGGCGGGGTCTGAAAACCTCGCGGTGGTGCAATACGACCTGTCGGTAGAAGGCGCGGAAACGACCCGCGCCATGAGCATTCTCTCCGCCGCCGCCGTCAAGGCCCTCACCGAGGCCCCACCCCAGGCGCCGCCCGCCCCCAAGGCCGCCGCCGAGGCCGCCGCCCCTGCGCCCGCTGGCGGTGGTGGCGGACGTGTGGCCGTGACCGCTCCAGTCTTTACCCTTCCCGAAGGGGTTGACGCCAATCTGGGCCGCCTGCTCGACATCCCGCTCAAAATCACCGTGGTGCTGGGCAAAACCCGGCTGGAAATAGAAAAAATCATGGATCTCGGTTCCGGGTCCATCGTGGAACTTGATCAGGTGCATGGCGAACCCGTCAGCATCCTGGTCAATGGTAGACTCTTCGCCAAAGGCGAAGTCGTTGTCGTGGAGGAAAATTTCGGCGTGCGTATATCTCATATCATCACCCCAGAAGAAAGACTGTCTCTCTTGCAGTAAGGAGGATCCGTTTTGGCCACCGTTCTAATAGTTGACGATGCCGCCTTCATGCGGATGATGCTGAGGGACATCCTGACCAAGCATGGTTATGAAGTGGTCGGGGAAGCTGAAAACGGCGCACAGGCCGTGCAGAAATACAATGACACCAAACCCGATGTGGTCACCATGGATATCACCATGCCGGAAATGGACGGCATCACCGCCGTCAAGGGCATCATGCGCATCGCGCCCGATGCAAAAATCATCATGTGCAGCGCCATGGGTCAGCAGGCCATGGTCATTGACGCCATACAGGCCGGGGCCAAGGATTTCATTGTGAAGCCCTTTCAGGCCGACCGTGTGATGGACGCCGTCAACAAGGTGCTGCGCAAATAGCCCGCACGGGGCAGCCGCAGGAACAAGCCGTGCATTCGGGGGCCGGGGGTTGGCAGAAAAGGCGGGCAACCAGTGCCCGTCGCATTTTTTTGCTTTTGGGTCTGTTGGTGTTTTGCCTGCCTGGGGCGGTGCAGAGCGCGCCCGCGCCAGAGGCGCCCCCCGCCTATGCGCCAGCCAAAGGGGCAACACCAAGGGCCGAAAAACCCGATCCGTTTTTGCCCGACCCTGAGGGCAAAAAAAACACCGCCGCCACGCTCCGCCCAGAAGGCGCGCCCGGCGCCGAGGACCCCTTCGGTTACATCCAGCCCGATTTTGAAAAATCGGCTCCCCCCAGCCTGTGGGGGGTGATGGGCAACCTGCTGCTGGTGTTCGGCCTGCTGGGGCTGGTGCTCTGGCTGGTCAAAAAGTTTCTGCCGGGGCCGCTTTCGGAAATGCGCCGCTCACGCCACATGCGGGTGCTGGACACGCTGCCGGTGGCGCTGAACCGCCAGCTCATGTTGGTGAGCGTGGCGGGTGAAGTGCGCCTGCTGGCCAATACGGAGAAGGGATTGGTGGACCTGGGGCGGGTGGAAAATCTGGGGGTGCTGGAGCAGGAACTGGCCGAGGAGTTCGGCGCGGTGCTGCGCACCGAGATGGAAGGCACCGTGGGCCGCCTGCGCCAGCGCCTGCGCCGTCTGGGTGAGCAGCCCGGCCCAGGGGAGGGCGGCTCCGGTGCCGTGTGAGGCGATATGATGCGTTTCTTGAGGCACAGCCCGACTCCTTCCGTTGTTACCCCAAAGCGGCCCGACCTGATCCGCCTGTGGCGGCGCTGGGGCGTGGCCACGGCTGCACTGGTGCTGCTGCTGGTGGGGGGCATGGCGCTGGGGGCCGAGTCCCTGCCCATTCCCAAAATCACCTTTGGGGCTGAAACCGCCAAAACCCCGCAGGAGGTTTCCACCTCGCTCCAAATTTTGCTGGGCCTCACGCTGCTGGCGCTGTTGCCCAGCCTGCTGGTGATGTTCACCAGCTTCACGCGCATCATCATTGTGCTGTCGCTGGTGCGCAACGCCCTGGGCACTCAGCAGATGCCCCCCAACCAAGTGCTGGTGGGCCTCACGCTTTTCCTCACTTTTTTTGTGATGCAGCCGGTGATTACAGAGGTGTACGACAAGGGCTACACGCCGTATATGGAAGAAAAAATCACGAGCGGCCAAGCCCTGAAAGTAGCGGAAAAATCCCTGCGGGGGTTTATGGTGCGCCAGACCCGCAGGCGCGATCTGGCCCTGTTCGTGTCCATGGCGAAACTCAAAAAACAGCCCAAAACCATTGAGGATGTGCCCACCTATGTGCTCATGCCGGCGTTTCTCATCAGCGAGCTCACCACGGGGTTCCAGTTGGGGTTTGTGATCTTTTTGCCGTTTCTGGTGATTGACATGGTGATTGCCAGCACACTCATGGCCATGGGCATGATGATGTTGCCACCGGTGATGATTTCACTGCCCTTCAAGCTGCTGATTTTTGTGCTGGTAGACGGCTGGAACCTGTTGGGCCGGAGCTTGGTGCTGTCGTTCCGATAGAAAGGAAAACCCATGACCGAAGACGTGGTTCTCACATTGGCCCAGCGGGCGCTGACAGTGACGATTCTGGCGAGCCTGCCCATTCTGGGAGCCACGCTGGTGGTGGGGCTTCTCATCAGCATTGTGCAGGCGGCCACCAGCATTCAGGAAATCACCCTGGTGTTCGTGCCCAAGATTCTGGCGGTGTTTTTCACCCTGGTGCTGTTTGGTCCGTTTCTGCTCAAGCTGATGGTGAACTACACCGGCGTGCTCCTGGCCACGTTGTATCAATACATGGGTTAGAGCAATTCATATTTGACGTAGACAAAGGGCGATGCCCGGCCTTTCCCTCTCCCTGAGGGAGAGGGCAGACCGTGACCGAACGCAAGTGAGGTCACGGGC
>CAYJOG010000102.1:0-8316 GCA_964371695.1 uncultured bacterium | reverse complement strand
GCGGCCACCCTCTCCCCGTAAAGGGGAGAGGGGAATAAGGCGGTTTTTTATATTCCCCTGGATTCACGCTTTCGCGGGAATGACGCCGACTTGTGGGTAATGACAGGCTCTCAGGGAGAGGGCAAAAATGGCCACGCATTATTTGTCTGCATCAAGCGTGGCTTTGCCCTAAAACGCGTCGTCGGCTTCTTCAAAATCCACCATGGGCACGGTGGGCTTGGGGGCGGGTTTGGGGGCTGGCGGGGGCGTTTCACGCGGGGGGGGGGTGGGGGGGGGGTGGGGGGGGGGGGGGGGGGGTTTCCCCGGGGGGGTGCGGGGGCGGGGGGGGGCGGCTGGCCCGCCGGGGGCGTTTCCCGTGGCGGCTCCGGCGCGGTCTGCGGCGGTTTGGCCGATTCCTCCACCATCGGGCCGGGGGCCGGGCGGCCGCCCCCGCCGCCGGTGGTTTCCACGTCCAGTTCCTCGTCAAACTCCTGGGGCGCATTCTCGGTGCCGGTCTCGGTTTGCAGGGGGTCGGCGTATTCCTCAAAAAAGCTGGGCTTTACATATTGGTCTTCAATCTCGATGTCTTCATCAGACTTGCGTTTGTGCCGCCGGGTGTCGCCGATGGTCTCGCCCCGCCCCAGCCCCAACTCGGCCTTGGTCATTTCCACCGAAGGTTCGAGGAAGTCCTCTCCCTTTTCCTCACCCAGCGCCTTGGACATGTAATCCTGCCAGATGGGCGCGGGCACGGTGCCGCCAAACACGCGGCGCATCACCTGGCCGCTGTCGTTGCCCACCCACACCGCCGTGGTGAGGCGCGGGGTGTAACCGATGAACCAGGCGTCCTTGAAATCGCTGGTGGTGCCGGTTTTGCCCGCCACGGTGTGGTTTTTGATGCGGGCGGCGCGGGCGGTGCCCCGCGAGACCACGTCCTTCATGGCCTGCACCAGGGCAAAGGCGCATTTTTCGCTGATGGCGCGGCGGGGGGCTTCTTCGCCCCCTTCATACACCACCTTGCCCAGGCGGTCGGTGATGCGCGCAATGCCCGTGGGGGGCACATACAGCCCCTGCTGCGGAAACACGGCAAAGGCGGCGGTCATTTCCAGCGGCACCACTTCGTTGGACCCCAGCGCCAGCGACAGCACCGGATGCAGGGGCGCGGTGACGCCAAAGCGCCGGGCCATGGCAATGACCTTTTCCGGCCCCAACTGGTTGATCACCTTCACCGCCACCACGTTCACCGAGCGGGTCAGGGCCTGGCGCAGGGTCAGCCAGCCGCTGTGTCCCTTGCCGCTGTTTTTGGGTTCATAAAAACGCCCGCCGCCCAGGGGAATGCGGGTGGGGGCGTCCAGCGCGCGGCTGGACATGTTGAAGCCCTCTTCGCAGGCCGTGGCGTAGACAATGGGTTTGAACGACGACCCTGGCTGGCGCAGCGCCTGGGCGGCCCGGTTGAACTTGCTGTTCTTGAAATCCCGGCCCCCCACCATGGCCAGAATGTGTCCCGTGCCCACCTCCAGCGTCACCACCGCGCCTTCGCTCACGCGGTGGGCTTTGCCATAACGTTCCAGTCCGGCGGCCAGGGCCTGCTCGGCCAGTTTCTGTTTTTTCACGTCCAGCGTGGTGTATACCTTCAGGCCGCCGCCATACACCACGTCCTTGCCATAGGTGTCCAGCAACTGACCCAGCACAAAGGTGGTGAAGTGCGGATATTTCAGGCGCTCCAGGCTGGGGGGTGGCGGCAGGCCCTTGTAGCGCAACCGGAAAGGCTCCTTCACTGCTTCGTCGTGTTCCGTCTGGGTGATGAACCCCACCTTGAGCATGCGCCCCAGCACCAGATTGCGCCGGGCCGTGGCCTGGGGAATATTGCGGTAGGCGCTGTGGCGCGAGGGCCGCTGCACCACCCCCGCCAAAAAGGCCGACTCGGCCACGGTGAGGTCCTGGGGGACTTTTCCGAAATAGGTCTGCGCGGCGGTGTAGACCCCATAGGCGAATTCGCCGAAATAAATCTTGTTCAGGTACATCTCCAGAATTTCATCCTTGCTGAAACGCTGCTCCAGCATGAAAGCCAGAATGATTTCCTTGAACTTGCGAATGAAGGTTTTCTCGCGGCTCAGGTAGAGGTCGCGGGTGATCTGCATGGTGATGGTGCTGCCGCCCTGGCTGGCGCGGCCCGATTTTTTCATGGCCATCACGGCGCGCATCAGGCTTTCAAACTTCACGCCCCGGTGGGTTTCAAAGTCGGTGTCTTCCACCGCCAGAAAGGCTTTTTTCAACCCCTCGGGTATTTCATGGATTGGGGTGAAATTGCGGTTCTCCAGAAAAAACTCCCCCAGCAACTCGCCGCCTGCGGCATAGACCTTGGTGGTTTCAGAGGGCCGGTCCATGCGCAACTCTTCAATGGAGGGCAGGTCTTTCATCATGGAATCCAGAAACCACAACCCCGCCCCCAGGCCTGTGAAGCCCAGCAGCAGGCCGATGCCCGCGCCATAAGCCAGGGCCAGGCCCACCAGCCGCGCCATCCAGCGAAAAACCTGCTCAAGCCGTTGAAGTTGTTTGAGTGTCATGACCCGGCGGGAAAACGCCCACCCCTGCGGGAGATGCTAAGAAGCCTTGGTGGATGTGGCAAGCGCTCGGACATGGCCCTCAATGGCCCTTGTCAATGTTCAAATCCTCGATCCCGATATCAAAAACAGGAAGTTGGAGGTCGGAAGTCGGCAAAAAAAGCCGCCCCCGCTTCGGGGGGCCGCTTTTTGGGCGGGCCCGACAGGACTCGAACCTGTGGCCTTTGGCTCCGGAGGCCAACGCTCTATCCAACTGAGCTACGGGCCCATTCTCATCACAAAAGTTGCGACTTTTAGCAGCCGAATGGTACACCATTCCCCTGGTCACCGCCACTTGGCCAAATAACGCCTAACTCACCTTCAGGCACCGCACCAGACGCCCCTGTTTGTTTTCCAGAGGAATGACGCCCTCGCGGCAGGCGGCCTCGGCCAAAGGGCAGCGGGGCGCGAACAGGCAGCCCGCGCTGGGTATTTCCGCCGCCACTTCGCCGCCGGTGCGCGAAGCCGCCTCGGGCAGGTCGGGCCGTTCGTCTTCGCTCAACACCGGCACCGCCGCCATCAGGGTTTGCGTGTAGGGGTGCAGGGGGCGAGCCAGCAGGTCTGACGTGGGGGCTTCTTCCACCACCTGCCCCATGTACATCACCACCACCCGGTCGCACAGGTGCGCCACCACCGACAGGTTGTGACTGATGAACAGGTAGGCCAAGTTGAACTTTTCCTTCAACTCCTTGAACAGGTTCAGCACCTGGGCCTGAATGCTCACGTCCAGGCTGGAGACCGGCTCGTCCGCCACGATGAACTCCGGCCCCAGCGCCATGGCGCGGGCAATGGCGATGCGCTGGCGCTGGCCGCCGCTGAACTCATGGGGGTAACGGTCCAGGGCGTCCAGCGGCAGGCCCACCAGCCCCAGCAGTTCCTCGGCCTTGGGTCGCAATGCTTTTGTCGGCAATATCCGGTGTATCTGCAACGGCTCGGCCAGGGTCTGGAACACGGTGAAGCGCGGGTTGAGGCTGCTGTAGGGGTCCTGAAAAACGATCTGCATGTGGCGGCGCATGGGGCGCAGGCGGCTCTGGCTCTGCTGCGTGATGTCCTCTCCCCGGTACAACACCGCCCCGCCCGTGGGGTCAATCAACCGCAGCATCAGCCGCCCCAGCGTGCTTTTGCCGCAGCCGCTTTCACCCACCACCCCCACAATCTCGCCCTCATGCACCGTCAGGTTTACGGCGTCCACCGCCTGAAGGGTTTTCAGCGGCCTGCCCAGCCAGCTTTTTTTGATGACAAAGCGGCGGCTGAGCTGACGGGTTTCGACAAGCGGTGCGCTCACGGCGAGAGTTTACAACCCAAGCCTTCGCCATTTATGAGATGGTCCATCACGGGGGTCACACCCCATTGCTGTCAGTGTTATTTGTAGCCCCGGCGTCCCGCCGGGAGAAAAAAAACGCCGAAGGCGGCGTGAAACAGGCTTTTTTCAGGCTAATAATTGTAATATCCTGCAAGGTGTGCGCCTCTGGCGCGGCAAATACTCCCGGCGAGACGCCGGGGCTACGTTAAAAACCCCCTGATAATCCGCGACTTTTCTCTCAAACCTGACGGTAATGGCATCACACCCCATACAGTTTGTTTTTGGCCACGCCCGTCACCTGGGCCGCCACGCGGGCGGCGGTGCTGGGGGGCAGGTGTTGTTTCAGCGCCTGCACCAGCGCAAGGGCCTGGGTGAGTTTTTCTGCGTCTTCACCCTGCACGGCCCTGGGCAGCAGCATCAGCGCCCACTCCCCTTTGGGTTCGGCGTCCAGCCGCAACAACAGTTCGCCGGGCGTGCCGCTCAGCACTTCTTCATGCAGTTTGGTGAGTTCGTGGAACAGCAGCACCGGTGTGTCGGCGAAATGGTCATGCAGCAGCGTGAGGGTGTCCCGTAGGCGGCGGGGGCTTTCGAGAAAAAACAGCGCCGCCTGGGGGGGATAAACCTGCACCAAGTCCAAAAGTTCTTTGCCCTTGCGCGGTGCAAAACCCAGCCACACCACCGGCCCCTCGTGTCCCGACAGGCTCAGGGCAGCAGAAAGAATGCTTGGCCCCGGCACCGCCGCCACGGGGCCGCCCGCGCTGCGCACCGCCGCCACCACCCGTGCGCCGGGGTCGCTCACGCCGGGCGTACCCGCCTCGCTCACCAGGGCCACCTGTTCACCGCCCAGCACGCGGCGGATGATTTCCTCTGTCTTGCGCGCCTCGTGGTGGGTGTCCAGGCTGTGGATTTTGGGGTGACTCAGGCCCAGCCCCAGCAGCGAAGAAAGTTTTTGCAGCGAGCGGGTGTCTTCGGCGTAAATGGCCTGGGCGTTTTTGAGGGTTTCCCGCGCCCGGTCGGTGATGTCCCCCAGGTTGCCCAGGGGCAGCGCCACCACACACAACACACCTTGAGTGTTCATGGGGGAATCCTAGAGCAAATACCTTATTCAAGTAGACAGGGAGAGCACTCTGTGCACAAATTAAACCGCCCACCCAGCTTATATTTTCTGGTTCGTCGGTTTCATCCGTGAAACCTTACGAACGACGCCGCACGGTTCAGCCGGACCCACAAAAACTGGTTGATATTCAACTGCTACTTTCGATGAAAATTTTTCGCCCATTCCCGACCGTGCTGAACACGGCGGCGGAAACGGCCATCCATGGCCTCTTGCGTCGGGCCGCACCTTTGCGGCATCCAGACGGCTCACGGCCTTCCGACAGGTGTGCGGGCCGAGCAGTCCACCGGCGGGCTGGCCGCTTTGGGGCCGCCCGTGGCCCCCGCCAGCATGTTGCCCACCATGGGGTTCGCGGAACTGACAGCAGCCGGGGGATCCTTGACGCTGCAAAGCGCCACCGCCGTGGCTTTTTCAGACTGGGGCAGCCACACCGGCCCGCAACTCAACCCCCCTTGCGCCCCCACGGTGCAGGGCATGGTGATGGTGCGTTTGCCGCTGAGAGACGGCGGCAGCACGGTGCTCGTGGCATAACTCACCACCACGTCCACCTTTTGCCGGGCCTGACCGGCCTGGGCCAGCAACGCCGCCGCGCCACCCCCGGCCCCCGATTTCATGGTGATGTTGTAACTCTCCGGCCCGCTGGCGGCTGCGGCTCCGGTGATGACGTATTCAAAATCACTCCCACCGGCGGGGGGGGCGGGGGGCGCCCCCGTGGCGCTGCCCAGCATGGGCAACGGCGGCAAGGGCGGCACACCGCCCGCGCCGCTGCTGAGGCGGTCAAAGGGAATCAGCACACTGGCGGAGGGCGCGGGGGGCGTGGGGGTGGGCCCCCAGATGCCCTTGCCGCCATACCACACCTCGGCCAGCACGCCCAGGTCGCGGTGACGCAGGGTGATGATGCCTTTTTCGTTGTCGAAAAAATCGGTGTCCAGCATCAGCGCCAGTTCGTTGAGCGCCAGCTTTTTGCCCTTTGGCCCGGCCTGAAGCCACAGCCGCACGGTGTAGTTGGGCAACCACGTGTAGCGGGGCAGCGTGAGGTCTTCCTCCTGATTGCTCAGCAGGATGTCCCGCAGGTCCAGCACCCGGCCCGTGAGGTTCACCATGTCCAGCCGCTCGCTGTAATACACGTCCATGTCCCGCACACTCAGGCCCTTGAGGGGGGCGGATTCCTCAGCCCGCAAAGCGGGTGCCCCCAGCATCGCCGCCAGAAGGAAAAGCCCCAGAAACCATTTTCCGAAAAAACCGTTCAGAAAAACACCGCCGTCATGATGAAGTTCTCCAAGAATATCAGAAGGATGCTCAGCACCACGCTGCCCGTGGTGGCCTGCCCCACGCCCCGCGCCCCGCCGGTGGTGTCCAGACCCTTGAAGCACCCCCCCGCCGCCACCGTCACGCCAAAGCAGGCGCTCTTGAACAGCCCCACCGTCACGTCATAGGGCCGCAGGCTCTCCTGAATGGAGCCGAAATAGATTTTGCCGTGAATGTCCGCCAGCGCGCCCGCCACCACAAACCCGGCATACACCGCCATCACGCCGCAGATCATGGAAAGCACTGGCACCATGCTCATGCAGGCCACCATGCGGGGGGCCACCAGATAGTGGGTGGGGCTGATGCTGAGCGCCCGCAGGGCGTCCACCTGCTCGGTCACCACCATGGTGCCGATTTCGCTGGACATGGCGCTGCCCACGCGCCCGGCCATCACCACACCCGTCAGCACTGGCCCCAGTTCGCGGGCCATCACCACCGCCACCGCCATGCCCACAAACTGCGTGGCCCCATAGGTCACCGCCTGGCGCGTGAGCTGAAGCGCCATGATGGCCCCGGTGAAGATGTTGATGAGCGCCACGATGGGCAGGCTGCTGAGCCCCATGATGGCCAGTTGTTCCATCAACACGCCCAGGTCCAGACGCAGGGAAAGAAAGCTCGCCAGTGACCGCACCGTAAGCAGGAACACCGCCCCCACGGTGTAAAAAAACTTTTCCACCGGCCGCCAGAGAATCTGCAAATCCACCGCTGCGAAGTATAAGCGGCCACCGTGACGTACCATATTTGCAGCCCATGTCCCCCGGCCGTTCACTGGCGTTTGCGCAGGACCTTTTCCTGGCCCGGCGGGGTCTGTTGAGTCATCCGCTGAAAATCACCGCCCAACTCACCAGCCGCTGCACCCTGCATTGCCAGCAGTGCGGCATTCCCGGCGGGCCGCAGCACCACTGGTCCGTAGAAGACATTCAGACCTTTGTGCGTGAAAACCCCCGCATCACCTGGGTGAACCTGACGGGGGGCGAACTGTTCAGCCACCCGGCGGGCGAGGCGATTCTTGAACCCTGGCTGGCGCTGAAACGCCTGCGGTTTTTTCATTTCCCCACCAGCGGCTGGCGATGGCACGAGGCCGCCCGCACCGGTGTGATGCTGGCGCGGGAATGCCGCAAGCGGGGCATTGATTTCGCCATGAGCGTGTCGGTGGATGGCCCGCCGGAGGTGCACGACCAGCGCCGGGGGCGGGCGGGTTCTTTTGAGCGGGCCGTGGCGCTTTTGCGCGAGTTGCGGGGTGCGGGCGTGGCGGTTTATCCGGGCATGACGGTGGACGCCGCCAACGCGCCGCTGATTCCCCAGACCCTGGCCGAGATTCAGAAGCAGACCGGCATCGGCCCGGCGGAGGTGCATTTCAATCTGGTGCATGAGTCCGACCATTACTACCACAACCACGGTTATCTCCAGCGCCTGCACCAGGACACGAACCCCGCCCTGGCCCTGCCCCCGCAGCCGGGTTTTGGCCCGCGCCCGTGGCTGGAGCGGACCTACCGGCGGCTGGCGCGGGAATATCAACCCGGCGGGCCGTCTCCTGCCCCCTGCGGCGTGGGCAAGGCCAGCCTTTTTCTGTCGGCAGACGGCACGGTGTATCCCTGCACCATCTGGGCCACCCCCCTGGGGCACCTGCGGCAGACGGGTTTTGCCCTTGCGCCCATCTGGCAGGGTTATCAGCGGGAACAGGCCCGCGCCACCATCGCCCGACAGGGCTGCCCCGGCTGCTGGACCCCCTGCGAGGCGTTTGTCTCTTTGCTGGTGGGGGCGGATCGGCACATCCCCCGACGTGCTGCGGCCAGGGCGGCCCAGCCGGTGGTGGTGGTGGAGGGACTGACGCCACAGGCGGGGGGCGGGTCTTTGTCAGGCTTATCTGAGGTATAAAAGGCAGGCGGGACGCCCATTGCTTTCAGGTTTACCTGAGTAGCGGCGACGTTCCCGTCGCCGTGAATGGCAAAAACCCTTGTTTTGCTTTGGTTGTTGCGCGACGGGGGCGTCGCGCCTACTCATGTGAAGTG
>CAYJOG010000101.1:0-8367 GCA_964371695.1 uncultured bacterium | reverse complement strand
CCTATCACAACCAGGGCCACGTGTATGAAACCTTGTAGCTTTACCGCATGGCCGAGAATTACTACCGCCGGGCCATCGCGCTGCGCAATGATTTCGCCCCCAGTTACGACAACCTGGGCACGGTGTATCTGAAAATGGGGCAACTGGAACCCGCCCTTGAAATGCACGAGCAGGCTCTCACGCTGGACGACAAAAACGCCATGACCTACAACAACCTGGGGGCGGTGTATCTGGCCATGCGGCAGGTGCCAAAGGCCAAGGAAATGTTCGACATGGCGCTGTCGCTCAACCCTGAGAACCCGGTGTTCCGCCAGAACGCCGTGTTCATACGCCAGATCGAAAAACAGATTCAGGAAAACCCCGATTTCGGAAAAAGATTTCCCAAAAACGGGCCGTGATTTTTTTGCTGGCTATTCCAGCACTTCCACAAGTTCGCCCTGCTGAATCATGGCCATTTCCACGGCGGCCAGCAGGGCGTCTTCGCCCTTGTTGCCAAACTTGCCGCCGATGCGTTCCAGGGCCTGTTCCATGTTTTCCACGGTGAGAATGCCGTGGCCGATGGGCAGGCTGAAATCCATGGAATAGGCCATGCAGTGTTTGAGCGATTCGGCGATGACCAGATCGTAGTGACTGGTCTCTCCCCGTATCACGCAGCCCAGCGCCACGGCGAAATCCAGGTCTATTTCATCGTGGACTGCGGCAATCGCCAGAGGGATTTCCAGCGCGCCGGGCACCCGCACCAAGCCGATTTCCTTGCCCCCGATTTTGCGAAAGGCCTTCACTGCGCCCTCCACCAGTTTCTCCACCACGTCGCCGTTAAAGCGTGAGGCCACAATCAGGCCGGTCATGCCGGTGGCGTCCAGCCGCTGTTTATGGGGTTTTGTTTTGCCGCGCATGACGCCTCCTGATTTATCCAAAGCACACCCCGTCGCCGCGATAGGTGGGGACGCTTTGGGTTTTCCCGTTTTCATCTGCCAGCAGATAGTGGGTGAAGCGCTCTGCCAGTTCGCCGCTTTTGGCCGGGCGGAAAAACACCGGCTCACCAATGTCCAGATGCATGCCGCGGGGCACAAACAGCGGGGTCTGCACTTCGCCCACGCCTTCCATTTCCATCAGGCGCAGGCCTTTGGGCAAATGGGGCACGGGCAGTTTGTCGGGGTCTGCGGCGCCGCTGCTGACGTATCCCCCGCCAAAGCAAGTCACCATGTCCGGGGCAGGAATACGCGAAACCGCCAGGGCAAACATGAGGCTGGGCTGAAACGACACGTTGTGGAAATAGTCAAACAGGTGCCCGGCCAGCAGGCCGCTGCCAATGGTGACTTCGGTGAGTGAGGCGTCTGCGCTGCTGTAATCCACGCTGCCTGTGCCGCCGCCGTTGATCACTTCGCAGGCCAGACCCTCTTTATGCAGGGCGCGCACAATGGCGCCGCGGCGGTGTTTTACGTCGGGCATGGAAAGGTTGCGAATGGCCTGTTTGACCGGATTGAAGGATTTGTGAAACGGATTGCGGTCTCCCAGCCCGGCCACCTGGGCTTCATAACCCATGATGCCGGCAAAACGCAGGCGGTTGTGTTGGTGGATGAAACGGGCCAGGGGCAACACGTCTTTTTCGGTGCGCAAGGGAGACCGGCGAACACCCACGTGGGCCATCTCCTGCATCACGGGCCGCCAGCTCATGTCCACGTCAATCAGCAGAGCCAGTTCGGTTTTGTGTTGCTGCGCCGCCACTGACAGGCCGTTTACCTGATCATGGTGGTCGGTCATCACATAAAGCCGTGCGCCTTTTTTGGCGGTGGCGGCCAAGGTGTCAAAATCCGCTGGCGTGGCGGGCGGGTAGGCCAGCAGCAGATTGTCAAAACCGTTCTCGAACAAAAAGGCTGTCTCGCGGGCGCTGTAGGTCATCAGACCGTGGATGCGGCCATCCGACGCGTCCATGGCCCGCTGCATGAGGTCGCGGCAACGTACGGACTTGCTCGCGAGGCGCACCGCCTTGCCCGCCTTGCGCGCCACGGCCAGCAGGCTTTCCAGATTCTGGTCAAAGGCCCTCAGGTCCACCAAAGCGGCAGGCAGGGGGTGATCCGCCACCAATCGGGAAAGGCGCTTGTGGTCCATCCACAGATTATGCCCCTCGCCAGTGGCTGGGCCAACCGCCATAATGGGCCAATTCTATTTTCAGGAGCAAGCCTTGGCGAACACTGTGTCTCAGATGGTGCTGGACAAAACCAGCGAAAACCCAGGCAAAATTGCCTATTACCGCCGTGATAACGGCCGGTTTGTGTCGGTGACCCGCCAGGAAATGGACGAGCAGGTGCGGGCGGTGGGGGCCTGGATGCGCCAGAAAGGCGTCAAGCCCGGCCAGAAGATATCAATCTTTGCAGAAACCAGCCCGGAGTGGTTTGTGTGCGACGTGGCCAGTTTCATGTTCGGGGCCATTGCGGTGGGCATTTACGCCAACCTCACAGCGGACGTGGCCGGTTACATTCTGGAACATTCCGAAAGCCAGGGGGTGTTCTGCGAAACCGACGTGCAGATCAAAAAGGTGCTGGCCGAAAAAGACAAATGCCCGGAGCTGAAGTGGGTGGTCAGTTTCAACCCCACCAAACTGGCCGATGGCAAGTTCATTTTCAATTACGCCGACGTGCTCAAAGAGGGCGCGGCGCTTGACGCCAAAAACCCCGACACATTCGTGAAACTGGCGCAGGCGGTGAAACCCGAAGAACTCTTCACGCTGGTTTACACCAGCGGCACCACCGGCATGCCCAAGGGCGTGGTGCTTACCCACGAGGCCATGATGTTTGTCATCGACCAGAGCGCCAAGGTGGTGGGCCTGTCGGAAAACGACGTGAGCACGTCGTTTCTGCCGCTGAGCCATATTTTGCAGCGCATGGTGCAATATCTGGGTGTGGCCATGGGCAGCGTGGGTTATTTCACCACCATTCCCACGGTGATCGATGATTTGCAGATCATCAAGCCCACTGTGCTGGCCAGTGTGCCCCGCATTTTTGAGAAAGCCTATCAGCGGGTGCTGCAGCAGGTGGAGCAGGGCAGCCCCATCAAGAAAAAAATCTTTGAACTGGCCATGGACATTGGCCGCCAGCGCAGCAAGGCCATCCGCGAGAAAAAAACCATTCCGCCCCACGTGGCGCTTTTGTTTCCGCTGTTCGACAAACTGGTGTTCAAAAAAATCAAGGACAGGTTTGGCGGCCGGGTACGGTTTTTCACCAGTGGCGGCGCGCCCCTCAGCCTGGAACTTCAGGAGTTTTTCCACGCCATGGACATTCTGATTCTGGAGGGCTACGGCCTGTCCGAAACCAGCGCCCCCGCCACCATCAACACCCTCACGGACTACAAATTCGGCACCGTGGGCAAGCCCTTGCCAGAGGTGGAGATCAAAATTGCCGCCGACGGGGAAATCCTTATTCGCGGCAAGGGCAACCTGAAGGAGTATTACAAAAACCCCGAAGCCACCGCCGAGGCCATTGACAAGGACGGCTGGTTTCACAGCGGTGACGTGGGGGTGCTGGACCGCGAGGGTTACCTGAAAATCACCGACCGCAAAAAAGACCTCATCATCACCAGCGCGGGCAAGAACATCGCACCCCAGAACATCGAAAACCACTTCAAGGCCCATCCGCTCATCGGCAACTTCATGGTGGTGGGCGACCGGCGGAATTATCTGGTGGGTCTGGTGACGTTGGACCCCGACACCATTGGGGACTGGGCCAAGGCCCATGGCCTGGGCGGGCTGGACATGGCCGCCTTGGCGCAGCACCCCAAACTGCACGCCGCCATGGAGGCCGCCATGGCTGAGCGCAACGCCGGTCTGGCCAGGTTTGAAACCATCAAGAAATTCAAAATCCTGGGTGATGACTTCACGGTGGACAACGGCCTGATCACGCCCTCTCTCAAACTCAAACGCAAGGTCATCACCGAGCGGTTCATTGACGACATCGAAAGTCTCTACGGCGCGGAGGCGTAGCATGACGCTGCGAGAAGTGCTTGATCAGCGGTTTGGCCTGTTCGTGAGTCTGCCCGACAATCTGTATCAACTGGCCATGGCGGCCCGCGTGGCGGGGGCCGACGGCGTGAAGGTGCATGCCAACGTGCTGCACCGTGCCAGCGGCAGGCGGTTTGACGGGTTAAGGGCCGAGTCCACGCGCATCCGCGAGGTGCGCAGGGCCATCGGCAACCTCAGCCTGGGGCTGATGCCGGGCACCGATGAGGCTTTTGCCAGCGTGGAGGAAATCCGCGAGGTGGGTCTGGAAACGGGGATTGATTATCTGGACATGTATCTGGCCCACGTGCCGGAGGCCTATGGCGAACTGTCGGACAGGTTTTCGCTGATGTGGGCGCTGGATCATCACTGGAAACCTGAAGACCTTGAAACGGCCAAACAAAAGGGGGCCACGCACATCGAGGCCAGCGTGGTGGACCCGGCCGATTATCGCCAGCCCCTGGATGAAAAAGATCTGCAAACCTATCGGGAAATTTGCGCCGCCACTGACCTGCCGGTGATTGTGCCCACACAAAAAGCCATCCGTCCCGATGAAGTGGCCCTGTTGAAAGAAGCCGGTGTGCGGGGGCTGCTGATTGGCGCGGTGGTGATGACAGACGGCATTGAAGGTGTCAATCAGGCCACATCGGCTTTTCGGCAAGCGATTAACAACCTTAAATAAACAGGGGCGGCAAAAACCGCCCCTGTTGTGAAAGAACGAAAAATTTCAGGAGGCCAGGCTGAGTTCTGCCCGGGCCGCCAGCAGTTTTTCCAGTTCGCCATCGGCGGCGCGGATGTCCGCTTCGCTGAAGCGCACCATGAGGGCGGTGACGGAACTGACCATCACCAGCACCCCCAGAATGCTCAATGCCTGAGGTTGGGAAATGTTTTCCATCCTGAAGAGAAACCCCCCCAGCACGGCCCCCAGGTTTCCGCCTGCGCCCACCAGACCCGCCACCGGACCCATGGCTTTGGGATTGATGTAGGGCGTGACCGCATAGGTGGCCCCGGTGGACATGTGGACAAAAAGACCAAACATCACCAGAGACAGCACCGCCACGGGCAGCACCTGCGTGCTGCCGAACAGAAGCAGAAACAGGCCTTCCATCAAAATCACCACGCCAAGGAACATCGGGCGGGCTTTCAGGCCCCATCGCAGATTCACGCGGTCGCTCAGGTAGCCTCCCAGTGTGCGGGCGAAAATGGCCATCAGGCCCAACAGGCCCGCCAGCATGCCAGCCGTGCCCAGGGGCAGGTTGAAGTTGTCCTTGAAATAAAGCGCGGCCATGTTGTGGATGATCAGCTCCACGCCAAAACACGCGCCATAAAGCCACAACAGCGCCCACACGCGGGGGTCTTTCAGGGCCAGCATGAACGCTCCTTTTGTTTTGCCGCCTTCGTGGAGTTTGCCCTGTTTTTTGAGTTCCGCGAAGTTGCCTTCGGGTGTGTCCTGGGTGAGGAAGTAATAGGCGACGCCGGTCAGCAGCATGAGCGCGCCGGGCACCACCATGGCGAGCCGCCACGCCAGAAACTGGCTTGCCCCCAGGGCCATGATGCCGCCAAAAATCGCTGGCATGGCCATCTGGGTGACGCCGCCGCCCATGTTGCCCCAGCCGGCGGTGGTGGCGTTGGCCGCCCCCACCACGTTGGGTGCGAACATGGCAGTGGTGTGATATTGGGTGATGACAAACGATGCGCCGATAAGACCAATCAGCAGGCGGCCAATGAGAAACGTCTCATAGGAATTGGCCAGGCCGATGCCCATCACCGGCAGCGCGCCCAGCAGCAGCAGTCCGGTGTAGGTGAGCCGGGGGCCGATGCGGTCGAGCAGCCAGCCCACAAACAGGCGGGCGAAGATGGTGGCCCCCACCGAGGCGATCATGATGTTGCCGAGCTGGGTTTTGGAAAGCTGGAATTCGTCGCGCACCACCGCCGTGAGCGGGGCAATGCCGAACCAGCCGAAGAAGCACAGAAAAAAGGCAAACCATGTCAGGTGAAACGCCCTCATCTGGGGGCTGCGAAAATCAAACAGGTTGATGCGTGTGGATTTGGATTGATTTTGCATAAAAGGCTCCTTTCTTATGCAGGCCGAGAAAGACTTTTCGACGGACAGGTGGAAACATCCGACGGTGCCGCAGTTGGGCTGTCTTAACGGGAGAGGGAAAAGGGTGGGGAATGGGTCATGCCAGCGCTCCTTTTGGGGATTGGCGTACCCGGCCCGCTCCTTTGGGGGTCAGGAAACCTTTTGGGGTTCGTGGTGTGGAAGTGGCGTTAAATTTCCTCTTTTGCAATGTGGATAAAAAGGTAACCATCGGATTCTTCAATGGGATAAACCGTAACGTCCATGGTGGCCCCTTCGTCGCCCTTGCCGCTCAGCAGGTCAAAAGCCTGATTGTGCAATGGGCAATACACCTTGCAGCCGGTCAGGATGCCATCTGCCAGTGGCCCGCCCTTGTGTGGGCAGTCGTTCTGAATGGCCCGGAAACCTTCGCGGGTGTGGAACAGAGCGATTCTCGTGCGCCCTGCCCGCACAGCCCGGCCTTCGCCCAGGGGCACGTCTGATATGTGTGCAAGGCGCACCAGCACGGTGTCTTTTTCGAGTGTTCCATTGGTCATGGCGTCATCACCTCCGCAGTGAGTTCTTCAAACTGTTTTTGTGTTTTGGGTTCCCGGCGCTCCATCCACGGGTCAGCGCTTTTGGATTTGCTCTTGGCCAATCGATCGCGCAGGCGTTGTTTGATTTCATCCGGCGCGTCCACGGTTTCGGCCTTGATGCGCGCCAGGCCCAGGCGCTCCACAAAGTCATAGGTGCGCTCCAGGTATTCACCGTTTTCACGGTAGAACTGAAAGAACAGCAGGGCGGCGTCAAAGGCTTCTTCTTCGGTGCGGGAGAAACACAACTCATCGGCCTTGCGCACCGACTTGCCCGCCGCGCCGCCAATCACCACCTGCCAGCCGCCTTCCACGCCCACCAGACCGATGTCCTTCACGGTGGCCTCGGCGCAGTTGCGGGGGCAGCCCACCACCGCCAGTTTCACCTTGGCGGGGGTGTAAAGATTTTCCAGGCGTTGTTCCAGTTCAATGCCGGTGGCGATGGCGTCCTGTGTGCCGTATCTGCAAAAGCGTGAGCCCACGCAGGTCTTCACCATGCGCACCGCCTTGGCATAGGCGTGGCCGCTGGGCATGCCGATTTCTTCCCATATCTTTGGCAGGTCCTCTTTTTTCACACCCAGCAGGTCAATGCGCTGTGATCCGGTCACCTTGACCATGGGCACGTTGTATTTAATGGCGGTCTGGGCGATGCGCATGAGTTCATCGGGCGTGGTCACGCCGCCCCTCATGCGGGGCACCACCGAGAATGTGCCATCGCGCTGGATGTTGGCGTGTACGCGGTCGTTGATGAAACGGTGGGCGCGATTTTCTTCGTGTTCACCCAGCCACAGCTCGTCCATCATGAAGGCCAGCGCCGGTTTGCACACCGTGCAGCCATCGCTGTTGTTGGCGTAAATGCCCGCCAGTTCATCCACCGACTTGATTTTCTGTGTCAGCGCCACGGTGCGGAGCTGGTTGAGCGAGAGGTCATAACAGCCGCACAGCACGTCTTTTTTCACGGCGGCATAAGACGCCCCCGCGTGGGCCTTGAGCAGATTCTCTACCAGACTGGCGCAACTGCCACAGCCGGTGCTGGCCTTGGTGGCGTCTTTGATGGACTGAAGCGTGGTGCAGCCCCGCCCGGTGATGGCCTCTACAATCGCCTCTTTGCGCACCCCCAGGCAGCCGCACACCACGGTGGAATCGGGCTGGGAGAGAATCGCCTCGCCGGCGTCCTTCACCTGTTCGGACGTGCCCAGCAAAAGGGTCTTGCGGCTTTCGCCCAGGCGTGTGCCGTTTTTGATGAGGTCCAGAAAATGGTTTGCGCCGCTCAGGTCGCCCACCAGCATGGCCCCCACCACCACACCTTCACGCAACAGAAGGCGTTTGTAGACGCCGCTCTGCATGTCCTCGTATTTCATCACGTCGTGGTGTTTTTGCGACTTCACTTCGCCCGCGCTGAACACGTCCACGCCCGCCACCTTGAGCGAGGCTGCCGTGATGCTGCCCCGGTAGGCGGGGCCGAAATCTCCCGTCAGGCTGGCGGCCACCACGCGGGCCTGTTCATAGAGCGGGGCCACCAGACCATAGGTGCGGCCCCGGTGCTCCACACATTCGCCCACCGCAAACACGTTGGGGTCAGACGTGCTCATGAAGTCGTCCACCACAATGCCCCGGCGCACCAACATGCCGCTTTCCTGCGCCAGCTCCACGCGGGGCACAATGCCGCAGGCGAACACCACCAGATCCGCCAGCAGTTTGTTGCCCCCTTGCAGATGCAC
>CAYJOG010000100.1:7412-8380 GCA_964371695.1 uncultured bacterium | reverse complement strand
GGATTTCACGAGGTGTCAGCCCCCGGTAAAAACCACCGCCGCAGGCGAACTGCTGCGCCAGCCCCAGCCCCGCACCGTCAATCACCGTTACGCCGTGGCCACTGGCCCCCAGCGCGCCCTGCAACAGGGCGGCCCACAGGGGCGGCGTGGCAATGCCGCTGGCGATGTTGCGGGGGTCCACCCTCAGTGGCAGATGAATCAGGCACACCCGCATTTGCTTTCAAGTATAGGAGGCCCAACCCCCTCTCCCCTTTATGGGGAGAGGGTTGGGGTAATGGGTGCGGGTGGGGCTTTTGGGAAAGCGGCAGCATATTGATGCTGCCGGGCGCGCCCAGCGGCGCGACAGCGCCGGGGTTTATTCAAAAACAAAAAGCAAAAACACTGTTTGGTTTTTTGCCTTTTATAAAACCCCTCACCTGCCCCTTCGGGGCATCCTCTCCCCATAAAGGGGAGAGGGGGAAGGGAAGCGCCGCCACAATTGATGGTCTATGTGTTGTTTAAAAAGTCCGTCCTGGACTTTTTAAACTCACCGCCAGCGGAGGCAAAGCCTCCTCGGCGGGGCGAAAACCTGCGCATTTTCAAAGCTTCGGTTTTCGGATGCAGCCATCCTTGGCTGCAAGAGCCTTTTTATAAACGAACCTTCATTCGTTTATAAAAAGGCTCCACGGAAATCAGCCCCACGTTGGTCACCATCAGCAGAAAACGCCCGTCGCGGGTGGTGGTGATGGCCCGGCCCTTGCCGCCTACAAACAGGCGCTGTTCCAGCCGGTGGGTGCTCAGGCTGCGCACATCCAGATAACCACTGAAATAATTGAGGGTGATGAGTTTGCCCGCCACTGCGTCCACCCAGGCGTAGCGCACGCCGGGGCCGGTCCAATAGATGTCGCGGGGCGCGAGGGTTTCGGCGTCATAAACCAACACACGCCCCCCCAGAATATCCGTGACATAAAGCGTGCCGGTGGTGGCCT
>CAYJOG010000100.1:3356-7402 GCA_964371695.1 uncultured bacterium | reverse complement strand
GCTGGGGTTGCAGCGGCACGGTGAGGGGCCGTCGGTTCAACACCGTCATGTCCTCCGGGTCCAGACGCAGCAGTGCGCCCTTGCTGGCCACAAACAGCACGCCCTGGTGATAAAGCAGGTCGTAGCTGGGAATGTTGAAGGTGTCCAGACGGGGGCGGCGGGGATTGGCGTAGTCCAGCCGCCATGTTTTGAAGCCTACGTCCTCGCCAAAAAACACACGTTGGCGGGCGGGGTCGGCGGCCATGTAACTCACCTGGGCCTTCAGGTCGGGGCTTTGATACAACGTGGCCAGGGTGTGGTTGTCCAGCACATAAAGCCGGTGGTGCTGGTTGTCGCCCACCAGCATCAGTCCCCGCTGACAGTCTTCAAAAGCCAGGTCGGTGGCCTTGCCCCGCAGCACGCTTTTGGCCTGCTGGAACTTTTTGTCATAGCGCGTGAGCAGGGGCGAAAACGCCGTGCCCACCCACCAGTGGCGGCGATCGCAGCTTTCCAGCACAAAACGGGGGTTCTGTCCCAGTCCCGGATGGCTGGCCATGGGAAGCATCACCGTCACACCCGGCTGGGCGTTGACCCTGGGCGCGGTAAACGGCATCACGCCTTGATAAAACACCCACAGACGCGACAGCGCCAGCAACCCCACACCCAGCGAAAAACCGGCGGGTGCGGCTTTTGGAATCCGTGCCAAAACACGGGGCCAGAACACCCAGGCCAGGAGCACCAGCACAGCAGAATCCAGCACAAACAGGTTCAGAGGCCGGGCCAGCGTGTTGAGCAATCCCCCCAGCACCACCAGCGCCAGCGGCCATGGCGGGGCGCTGGGTTTCAGCCACAGCATCAGTCCGGCGACCAGCAGCAGGGGCCCCAGCAGGGTAATCGGACTTAGGGCCAGCAACATGCTGCACAGCCCCAGCAGGTTCAGACCCAGCAGCAACACATAGGCCCGGCAGAGCCAGGGGGCGGCGAGTTTTTCGCCGGTCATCACCCACAGCCAGGGCAGGTGAATCAACAGCAGCCAGGGGCGCAGCGAATAGGCAAACAAGGCCCACATGAAAAGCCCACTCCACCACAGGGCCATGACACCGAGGCGGGTTTTCAGCGAGGGGGCTGTTTTCACAACGGCCCCGGCGGATTGGCTTCGGGCCTGATTCGGAACCACCACAACAACCCCATTGCCAACACCCAGGCGGCCAGCGCATAGCCCCGCAGCACCCACAGGGGGTAATGAAAGGTGAGCGTCAGTTGGTGTTCTCCCCTGGGCAGGCGTATGCCGATGAGGGCGTCGCCCACCGGCGTGATTTTCAGTTCACGGCCATTCGCGGCGTGGGCGCGGTATTGCTTGTAATAGGGCACGGTGAGCACCAGCAGGCCCGGCCGGGGCGTTTTCAGATGGGCGATAAAACGATCGGGGGGCTGAATGCCCCAGCGCACCAGCACGGTGGGGTCGCTGCGGGTGATCTGACCGGCTGGCGCGGGGGCGGGTTGGCGCAGCAGGCGCTTTTGCACCGGGGGAGACGCCAGCAGTTGCAGGGGTGCGCGCAGCAGATCGCCATAGGGATCGGCCGTCTCTTGCCACTGCGTCACGAAATAGGCCCCGCTCAGCACACGGGTGTTGCGCCACCAGCGAAAACCCGGCGTGCGGGCCGCCACCGGCTCCCAGCCATAGGTGCGCAGCAGGTCTGTTTCCAGACACAGAAAGTCCCAGGCCAGACCTTTGGGCCGAGCGCCGCCGGGTTTCAGGGCGGCCTTGTCGCCCCGCACGATGGCGAAGGTGCGCTCGCGGTCAGAGAGTCTGCCGCT
Source organism: uncultured bacterium (assembly GCA_964371695.1). Lineage (GTDB taxonomy): Bacteria > CAYJOG01 > CAYJOG01 > CAYJOG01 > CAYJOG01 > CAYJOG01. Next base: position 5,605 of record CAYJOG010000100.1, on the reverse strand, counting down.
GCAACGGGAATGGGGCGTGTCGCGGGTCACCACCCATTTCACCGCCAGCAGACGCAACAGGGTGGGGCTGAGGCGCACGCCGGTTTCCACCGTGTCTTTGCGGCTGCCGCTCAGCAGCCCCTGCCAGCCGCCGTGGGGCAACGGCATGCTGGCCTGAATGGGGCTGTAACCCTGCTCCAGCAGCTTGCCCACCGCGCCCTGGCTCAGCACTTCATAAAGGGTGAGGTATTTGCCGCCGATGGGGGTGTGGGTGACCAGGCTCAGCAGGCGGTCCTGATGTTGCACGGTGCGGGGCACCGGCAGGGCGGGCAGTTTGTAGCCAGTGGTGAGCCACAGGTCCGGCACGGCGGCCAGCAAAACGGCGGCGGCGCTGAGCCACAGGGCGGCGGGCCACCGGCCCCGGCCCATCAGCCACAGCGTGAGCAGCGCAAGGCCCCCCATCACCAGGGTTTCGCCCATCAGCCACAGGCCGGTGAGTTCCCAGTCGTAGGCGCTCAGGTGCTCCAGGCCGCTCAGGCGGTGGGGGTTGCGTTTGAGCCACAGGGCGGCCCGGAGCAGCACGGGCGCGGGCAGGGTGTAAATCGTGAGGCCCAGCCCCGCGCCCACGGCCACCGTGGCGGCAAAAAACCAGAGCACCCAGCGGGGCAGACGCAAACCCGCCGCCCCCTGGGCCAGATGGGCCTGCAACACCATGGCCCCCAGGGTGAGCATGAGAAACACCACCGGCCCGGCCCAGCGCACCGGCAGGCGCAACAGCGACAGCGGAAAAGCTGATTGCTGCATCACCACCGCCACGGGGCTGGGCGCGCCAATGGCCATGAAGGCGAACAACACCGCCACCAGCGACAGGCCCAGTGCCGTGCCCTTCAAAAAACCGCGTTTTTGCGAAAACAGCAGCACCGGCCACAGCGCCCCCACAAACAGCGTGTTCATGCTGCTGAACCCCCGGCCCAGGTGGCCGCCGGACAACACGTCGCGGCCAAACACGCCGGGCAGCCACAGGGTGAGCAGGGATTCCACCGGCAGGCCCCCCAGCGTGGCCAGCGGCCCCACGCCCCCCTGCCTTGGCCCCTGCTGGGCCAGCACCACCAAACCCACAAACACCGGCAGACACAGGGGAATCGCCATCAGCCCCGCCGCCGCCAGCCACAGGAACTGGCGCGGGCGAAGGATGTCCTCGGCAAAGGCCACCGCCAGGGCGCACAGGCAGGCCCCCAGAATGGTGGCGGTGACAATGGCGGGGTGCGCGTCAATCAGCGCCACGGCCACCCAGGCCGCCAGCCCCAGGGCGCTGTGCCAGCCGGGCCGCCGCACCACCCCCAGGGCCTGACAAAACAGATGGGGCAGCAGCGCCTGGGCAAAGAACGCGGAGAAACCGTCTATCACCAAGTGGCCGGTCATTTGTGTGCTGAACATCCAGCACAAGGCCGCCGGTGTGGCCACGGTGCGCCCCACGCCCAGCGCCCCCAGCCAGCGCAACGCGCCCCAGCCGGTGACAAACAGGTGCAGCATGACGACCGGCGCAAAACCCTGGTCATAACCCACCCGCGCCCACCACCACAACAGGGGGCTGGGCGACACGGCATTGTCCAGCGCATAGGGATAACCGGCCATGAGGTGGGGCAACAACACCTGCGAGGGCCCCAGCCCCGCCGTGAGTTTGAACATGGCCCGGATGCCGCCCTCGGCGTCAAACCCCGTGATGGCCCGGCCCCCCAGCAGGTTGGGCAGCATCATGGCCACCGCCGCCAGCGCCACCACGGCCAGGGGGCCGGGGGCGAGGGGGGATTGGTGCCGGTGGGCTTGTGTCGGGGCTGTGGTCATGCCGCTGGGTGGTGATGGAGCATTTACAGAGTAGGCGCGGTGTCCTCACCGCGCATCAACAAAAATCAGAGAACCCGTTTATTTACGGCGGTGGGGACACCGCCGCTATTGCTGTCAGATTTACCTGTAGCCCCGGCGTCTCGCCGGGAGAAAAAAACCGCCGAAGGCGGCACAAAACAGATGCTTTTCAGGGAGATGAAAAAAACCACAAGGCGCGCGCCTCTGGCGCGGTTGATACTCCCGGCGAGACGCCGGGGCTACGTTTAAATATCCCCGTAATTCCTCAACTTTTTTCATGAACCTGACAGCAATGGACACCGCCGCTACTCGGTTTTATCCATCATGGGGCGGCGGGGCGGGTGCGCCAAGGGGGCGGGCGACCGCCTGCAACAGCAAGGCAAACACCGCGAACAGCAGGCTTATGG
>CAYJOG010000100.1:0-3346 GCA_964371695.1 uncultured bacterium | reverse complement strand
TGGCGGCGGCCAGCGAAAACCAGGGCGGCTCATAACGCAACTGCACAAGGTGGTCGCCGCCGGGCAACACCAGCCCCGTGAGGGCGAAGTTCACCTTGTAAAGTTTCACCGGCTGACCATCCACCTGGGCTTTCCAGGCGGTGTCAAAGGGCAGGCTCACCAGCACCAGACGTTTTTTGGCAAGGGTGCTTTTGAGTTGCAGCAGATTGGGCGTCGCCCCCTGTGTCCAGATGACTTTTTCTGTGTCCAGCAGCGGGCCGGTGTTTTTGGCGATGGGGAGGGGCGTGTCGGTGTGGACGAGACGTGGATTTTTACCCCAGGAATTTAATTGTGTGGCCCGCACCGGCGGCGGCGGCAAAGACAAACCCGGACGCGGCGGGCCGGTTTTGGGTGAAAATGACCACTGCGTGGCGGGCCAGGCCAGGGGCATGGCGCAGGGGTTTTTATAGATTTTCCAGTCCTTCCACTGGGCGGCCATGAACCACCGTTTGCTGGGGGCGCAATAACCTTTCGGTTTTTTCTGGCTATCCCACATTTCCAAGGTTTCAAACACCCTGTCGGCAGGAAAATCAAAAAAGGGGCTAAGCAGAATGGCTTGTGTGGACAAAATATTCAGGACTTTTGTGTCAAACGGAAATTCCTGGTCAAAGGAAAAACTGGCATAAAAACCCTTTCCATCCGTTTTAGCGGCTTTCCTCAAATCAGGGCCTGCATAACCATTGGCCAGATGCAGATAATCTTTTGGCGGCAGGCTGACGTAACCCGCGATATTGGACAGGCCGTGCAGGATGCCCCCGTGTTGGTGCTGTTGTGAAAAAAGCTGGTGATGAAAGTAGTTCTCACGAATCCAGTGGGGCAGCGGTGTGCTGAGGGTGGTGATGTGGCTGGCCCAGCGGCCGTTTCCGGCATGTTTTTTGAGAAGCGAAATGACCTGGGGCGGCAGATAGGGAGATTCGGGCGGAACCAGAATGATTTGTTGGAGGGACAACAGCACACCGGGCAGCGCAGCCCACAACACGCCCATCTGTATTTTCCAGTTCCGGTCTGATTTTGCGAATTTAAAAACAACCAGGGCCAGCAACATCCAAATCAGCGAGAGACCGCCCGCCATCAACAGGTCATTGGGTATTTGTTCAGCAATTCCGTTGATTGGGGAGATGTATCCCTTGTCGCCCATTGGGGAAATATTGGCGATGGTGGGAATCAACCCGTCCAAGAACCAGCCCTGCAAAAAACGCTCAACCAACGAAGGAAATATTTTTGCCATCAGGCCCAGTCCCATGATGCTGGCGGGGAACAGCAGCCACTTTTGAGACAACGGATTCAGGTTTATGCCTTGCCCCTCGCCCGGTCCTGCGGACCACCCTCTCCCCAGAGGGGAGAGGGAATCGTGCGCCAAGTCTTTGCCCCCGTTTTTGCCCTCTTCAATCAGCCGCGACATCAGCGCCGCGCCGCCGGTGGCCATGAGCAGACAGGCCACGGCCCACCAGCGCATGGGGGCGCGCATCAGGTTCAGTCCCGGCAGGCTCTCAAACCCCGCCATGGCAATGAGGTTGGGCAAGCCCACCCCCATGCCCAGGCAAAACAGCATGGCGGCGGCGCTGGCGGCCACGCGGGGCGTGACAAAGGCCCTGCGCCACTGGCTCAGCCACAGCCAGGGCCACAAAATGCCCACAAAGGGCATCCACAGGTTCATCACCCCCAGGCCCCAGTAATAACCTTTTGTCTCCAGCCCCATGGCCGTGGGCATGAAAAAACTCAGCAGGTTCAGCACAACCAGCGTGGTGTTGTCTTCAAAGGGGTTCATGCCCCCCTTGCGCACGCTCATGCCCCCCAGGTGGCCCACCATCACCAGTTGCACCGCCAGCAGGCCCCCCAGCAGCAGGGCCGACAGACCCAGGGCGCGCAGGGCGGGTTTCTCGGCCAGGGTTTTGTCTTGCCACAGCCGCACCAGTGCATAAACGCCCCCGGCATAGGCGAAATAAAGCGCGTATTGCGTGTGACCGGCGTAAAAGCTCAGGCCGCTCACCAGAGCCAGCAGCGAGGCGCGGCGGGGCGAGGGTTTCACCAGCAGGCGCTCCACACACAACAACACCCACGCCCCCCAGGCCAGCGTGCAGTGCTGGGGAATGCCCCCCAGCACCAGTTGTCCCTGAAACAGGCTGCACCCCTGCCAGCACAACGCCGCCGCCAGGGCCAGCCAGCGGTGAGACCCCAGCGCCCGGCTCAGCCGGTAAGCCCCCAGCCCCGCCCACCAGGTGTGCAGCAGGGCGCTCAGCGCCAGGGCCTGGGCAAAGGGCATCCAGGCATAGAGCCAGTTGGGGGCATAAAACGGGGCCTGCTGGGGGTCCAGGCCCAATGGATAACCCGACAGCAGATAAGGGTTATAAAACGGGAAAATGCCTTTTTTGAGCCAGCCAAACATCCAGGGCCGCCAGTGGGCGAACTCCCCCACCGTGTCCCAGCCAAAAATCAGCAGGTTCTGGGCCAGGGGCTGGACAAAAAGAATCAGGGGAATGACGAACAGGCCCAGTGTGAGCCAGAGCATCCAGCCACGGGGCGTGTGATCGGTGAGGGGCACACCCGGCGTGTTCAACTGGTCACCACCACCCAGAAACGAAACCCCCATAACAGCAACGCCGCCAGCGCCATGGGGGCGCACCACAACACCGCCAGGGCGGACATGGCTTGCTGGGGGTCCAGGCCCGCCTGTTTTTCAAGGGCGATGCGCCGGTGCCACCAGCCCAGCACCAGGGCGGGCGCGCCCCACGGCCCCAGGGCCAGCCACCAGAAGAACCACGGCCCGGCGTAAAGCAGCGGCGTGAGGTTCTGGGAATCGGGAGAGGTCTGGAATTGCCTGTTGAGAAACCAGCCGCTCAGGCGCATCAGCAGCCACCACAAAATCCCACCGAGGAGGCCCACACCCAGCACCACCGCCCATGTCGCTCCCGCCAGAGACGTCGCCATGTGGGGTGAAGAAAAAATGCGCCAGCCCATGGCCCCCGCCAGCAGGCAGCAACCCAGGAGTTGAGGAAACACCTGCTGGCTGAGGGGCAGGGGTGTCACGCCTTCAAGGGTCTGTGAAAGCGTCTGGCCCTTTTTCAGCCACAGCCACAACACTACCCAGGGACAGAGCAGCAACTGCAAGATGGTTTTCATGCTGGAAGATCAAGTGTAGCAGGTGGCGGGGAAAACCTGTTACCCAGCCAGGGCTTAGGGCATTTTCGGCAATGGTAGCACTGGCGTCCCCCTACAAGTTGGCGTCATTCCCGCGAAGGCGGGAATCCAGTAAGGACAAAAAGCAAAAACCAGTTCTGGTGGCGCGAGTAGCCACAGGCGTCCCCGC
>CAYJOG010000099.1:0-8527 GCA_964371695.1 uncultured bacterium | reverse complement strand
GCACAGAGGCGGGGGCCGTGCCGCCCTCGGCACGGATTTCCAGGCGTGTGTCGTTGGCCACGGGCAGGCCCGCCGGGCCGGTGGCGGTGCCGGAAAGCCGCACGATGGTCTGGTTGTCGGCGGGCAGCGTCTGGGCGTCTGCCTGCAACGTCAGCTTGGTTACCGTGGCGTCATAAGAGAAAAAACTCACGGCTTCTTCAAGGTTGCTCAGCAGATAATCACCCAGCGTTTCATCTCTGGTGAACTGCCACTGCCCCGGCGCTGTGGCTTCGCCCAGGTCGCTTCTGGAGGTCCAGGAAAAATAAACCGTGGCCCGTTTGCCGGTGCTTTCGGTCACCACACTTTGAATGGAGGTGGTGACCCGGCCCGGACAGCACAGGAACCTGGATGAAAGGGCGTCCTCCATTTCCTGCTTTGTGCGAAGTGAGGTGAGATTGGAACGGAAATCTTCGCCGATCAGCATCACCAGACCAGGGCGGTCCTGGTTGTTATAGGCGGCGACGACTTCGGCAAATCGTGCCCGCACCTGTTCTTCAAACCGTTTGGCGCTGTAACGGACCTTGACCGGGCGATCCGGGAAAAGATGGTCATTGCCCAGTTCGTCGGTCACCCTGGCCTGAATTTCATATTCGCGGCGGTCCTGCGGAGAGAGGGCCAAGGTGGCGGCGGATTGGTCCGGGCTGTCTGTCCACCGGCCGCCGCCGTCGGTGCTCACCTGCACCTTGGCCACCGCCGGGCCCTGCAACACCACCGTGCCGTCCCAAAGCGTTGCGTCCGAGCCATCGGCCCGCCGGGCGGTAATGCTGAGGGGCAATTCCCTTTCCTGCCGGTCTGTGTCAAATGTGCCCTGAATGGCGATCTGGCGCTCGCCCATCAACAGGTCCGGGTTCAGAAAAAGTTCACCCTCAAGGCTGTCGTGATTTTTGCCCGCCACCACAAAACGCTGCCACGTCACCTCTGTGGGGGGGGCTTCCGCCGCCACCAGCGCTGTCCATGGTTCTTTGTTCAGACGGGATGTTTCACTGCCCACCGTTACGGTGATTTCTTTGGGGAGTTCCCTTTCTGGCGCAAGCGTCAGGGCCACCTTCAGTTTGCCCCGGTCCAGTTCGCCCGCGCCCAGGCGCACCACGCCGCCCCGCGCCAGGGGTTTGTCTGACACCAGAAGCCCGGTGGCTTCGGTGGGTTGGGCTTCGGCGGCTTTTTGTGTCGGAGTGAAATCAACGGTGTGCGAAAAGTTGAGCGTGAGCGGCCCGGCGGTGGCGGGGCCGGTGCCGGTTTCCGGGGACAGGGTGATTTCAGGCGCGGCGGGTTCACCCTCAAACGCCACGGTGTGGTGAAATTTCAATTCCACCGTCGCCACGGTTGATTCCGGCAATGGGCCATCCGCAGGCAGAGAAATTTTCAGCATCCCCGGTTCTTCTGTAAACGGCACCGTCACCGTGGCGCGCAGCACCAGGCGGTTGTCTTTCAGCGAAAAGGACGTGTCTGGCTCAAGGGTGGGTGTTGTGTCCTGTTCCGGGAAAAACTCTATGAACTCCTGAAAGCGGAGAACCATTCTGCCGGAGCGGTCCTCAGACACCACCAGCAGGTTCTCGCTGGCCAAAAAGTCCACCAACACCTTCATGCGCATCGTCAAACGTCCGTCTTCCAGGGCAAAAATCACATCTGGCTGCCCGTCGGCATCTTCCGTAAAAGCCACCTGGGCGAGCATTTTGAGGGTCAGTGTTTTTTCATCGGCGGAAATCGATTTGGTCTCAATGAAGCCGGATGTCTTTGCAGAAGAATCGGTCTCAGCCGCAGCCCTGGCAGGGGCCAGCCCAAGCACCCACAGCGCCAGTCCCAGACATAGCCCTCTGCATAAAAAAGAACGTTCAGAAAGTTTTGGCAACTTTCACCTCCATGTGGCGGTTGGCGAAGCGTTTGAGTTGTTCCCGCCGGTATTCAAGGGAATATTCAATGTCTTCATGAATGTCCAGCCAGCCGTAGCGCAGGGAAATTTCCCGCCGGTCGTTTTCACCCAGCCGGTCGTCTTTGTAGGTGTGCATCAGCTCCAGATTGTGCCATTCCCGTGGCTCCCAGATCAGGGTGGTTTCCACGTACCTTTCCCGCGCCAGCCCCCGCTGGGCAAACCGGCGGAAGCGATTGCGCAACGAGATTTTGGACGTGAGGTTGGAATTGACGGTGAACTGGTATTGGCGTTTGTCCTGATTGCTCAGCCCCTGCCGGTTGATGTCTTCGTTGAGCAGGTCGATGTTGATGACGTGAATGCCCACTTTGTCAGAAACGGTGAGGTGGTATCCCTCGGTGTGGGTGCGGCTGGTGGACGAAACATTGGTGCGCGGCAGCCACCGCAACTCGGCACTCAGGCGGGATCGCCACCGCTGGGGCTGCACCCGCACGCCCACCACGCTGTCGGTTTGCCTGTCGCCGGGATAACGCCTGCGTTTGTGGGCCAACGTGAGGGTGACATAACGGCGGATGAGCAGTGCGTAGCTGGCTTTTGTTTCGGTGAGGCCGTTGCTGGCGGCGGCCATGGGCGCGGTGTATCCCGTGTCCACGGCCTCGTGGCTGGCGCGGCCCTGCCACCGGCGGCCCCGCAGGGTGATTTCAATCAGCTGGGCCCCCGCCACTGCGCCTGTGGCGGGGTGGCTGCGGCTGGCCTCGGCCCGCAGGCGCGCCTTGCGCGAGATCTGGCCCTCCAACTGAACGCTGGCCACGCGGGCATTTGCACCGGGAGAAACACCATCCGCCGCGTGGTTGTCATCGTTGGCCACCAGATTCAGGGCGGCGTCCAACCCCCACAGCGCCCTTTTGCGATGCACCCTGAGGGCGTGAACCTGGCGCTTGATGCCCAGGGCCTTTTGCAGCGCCGGTTCGTAACCCGCCACAAAATTCAGTGTCACCGGCCCCCAGGGTTTTTTCAGGTCAATACCCCGCACACGCCGCCCCTGTAGGGTGTAGTCGCTGAACAGGGGGCGCGTGTCCCAGTAATCCAGCGTGTATTCGTTTTTCACGATGGAGCCGGTGGCCTGTTCCACCTGCCATTCTTCTTCAAGGGATCTGGAACTGTTGTGCAGGCGCAGGGACCACTGGGCCGTGCCGCCAGAGGCGTTTTTCAGTTCCAGCAGCCCTCGCAGGCTCAGGTTGTTGGTGTTGTAGCTCTCGTCGGTTTCATAAGACAAGGTGCGGTCTCCACCCACACGGGTGTCATGCACCATGGTTTCAAGCGTGCCGGTCATTTCGGCTTTGCCATGTTTCTGGCCAGATTTCCCCAAAAAAAACGCGTCCGGGCCATAAGCCTTTCCCTGGCTTTTCGCCCCGACCGGCGTTATGGCAAACACCAGCACGATCCCCACGCGTAATCCCCTTTTCCATCTCACAAAAAGTTTGGCATGCCCTTCCTATTGCGCCCCCTGGGCTCCCAGCAGGATTTCCGCCGACTGCGCCGGGCCGTTGAAATGGATGAAAAAACCTGCGCCTGCCGGGACTTCGTCTGTTGATTCATAGGCCCCATTCTGAAGCAGATACAGCACCCCGTCAGTCAGCCCCAGCAGTCGGGCTTCGTCAAGGGTCAGCGTCTGATCTTTCTGGCGAATGAGAATGTCACGGGCGGCAAGCGTGCTGTCCGCCGGGTTGCCCAGCAGGTTCCAGCCCTTTTCGAGCGGCACGGCCACGGGCAGGCTGGGCACAACCCCCCGCACGCCCAGTGTGCGGCCTTCGGGCAGATACAGCAGATAACCCAGGCCCGCCTGAATGTCGGTGGCGTGTTCTGACTCACTGGCGTCGGGCCGCAGCAATCTGCCGCCGTGGAACTGGTAAAGATCCACGCCGGGCAACTGCTCACTGGCCCGCGAAGGCACGGCGTCCACGGCAAAAGCCACGGCGCTCCAGCCACCCGCGCCGCTCAGGGTGTGGCGATAAAGCGCGAGGCTTTCGGTTGCAGGTTGTTTCACCCGCACCTCAAACCGCCGGAAGTCTCCGGCAACGCCGCTGGCACGGAAGGTGTAACCCGTCAGGGACACCAGTTCGCCGGTGGTTTCATCTTTCACATGGATTTCCCAGTCTCCTGAAAGCGGCGCGAAAGATTCAAAAACCATCGTCACATCTGCGGCTTCGCTGCTGTCCACCAGAAGAGTCCAGGTGGTTTCTCCTTTTGTCGCAGTGGTTTTTGCGGAGCGGGCCAGTTGTGCGCCTTCTGCCAGAGTCGGGGATTTTTCTTCTTGCGCCAGCACGCGCACATAGCGGGGCGGCGGCGGCGGGGCTTCGCTGCTCAGGCGACTCAGCACCCTTTGTGGCGCGCCAGCAGGCACCACCGCCAGTTCAACGGAAGACTGGGCGTAACCCACGCCCGAAATGGGCATGACCCGCGCCTTGAGGGTAAAGAGGGGAGGCGGATCCCTCACCAGCCGTGGTAGTGCAAGTCGGGCTGTGGTGGCGGGATCAAAAACAAGGTCCAGATCACGGGTCACCTTCTGAAAGTAACCTGTCCATGGCTGAAGCGCCGCGCCCGGCAGGGTCGCCACATATTGGGTGGTGTCAAAACCCCACAGGTTGCTCTTGAGCCAGCCCCGCAACTTGGCGTTGTCAAAGTCCAGGCTTTCGCCCGTGGCGGGGTCCACATAACGCAGTCCCGCCACATTCACGGGCAGTTCAAAGGGCACGCCAATCTGGTTCCAGCCCGTTGCCATGCGCACCCGCTGCGGGCCGTTGGTGGCCCCCCGGTGATAGGTCATCGAGAGCACGGCGTCCTGACCATAGGGATAAAGCCAGAAGCCCTTGCCCTCGGCGGTGGTGAACTCGCCGGTGTAACGGGCGGAAGGCACACCCGTGTCGGGCAGCGCGGGGTCGTAACGCAGCACGTTGATGTTTTTGCCCGCGATGAGGTCTTTCATGTCGCTGGGCACAGACTTGCCCGGCATGGCCAGCAGGTGCCATTTGTCGGCGGGCCAGGATTTGGTGGTGGTGGGGGTGCTGCGCAAAACAAGGGACTGGGTGAGAGTGGTGGTGTTGCCCAGGGCGTCGGTGGCCCGCAGCACCAGTTCAAAATCACCCACCCGGTCGGCCGGATCCCAACTCACCGGCGTAGAGGTGAGCGCGCTGCCCACTGGTGCGAGGGGGCTGCCGATTTCCTGCCACGAAGAGGCATCTCCCTGCACCTGCACCCCCAGCTTCACCTGGGTGAGCGTCTGGTTGTCGGTGGCGCTCACAGTGATGACCAGCGGTCGGGCGGCGTCATCAGCGACATTCATCACGGGCACAGGGGCCGTCACGTCCACCGTGACCGACCGGGTGAGAACCGTCTGGTTCAATGCGGCGTCGATGGCAGTCAGTTGCACCACGGGCGCGCCCTCTGGCAATGTGAGCGCGGCGCTGAAAACACTGCCGTTCACCGTCACCGGCCCCGGATAATTCGCCGCGAGCGTTGCGCCCGTTTCCACCGTTCCTGAGAACAAAACCGAACTGGTGGAATAGGCCGCGCCGGGTGCGGGGGTGGTGAGCGCGGCCGCTGGCGGGCTCAGGTCTATCAGCGTGCCCGTGGTGCTGGCCATGGCCCCGGCCTGCCCCAGCGTGTCTTCTGCCCGCACGTTGAGATAATAGGTGCCGCCATCCGGCAGGCTCAGGCCGGTGAGCGCCACCGAGGTGTTCAGCCCCACGCTCTGCCAGGGGGCGGCGTCTGACAGGCCGGGGGCCGTGCCCACACTCACGCTGTAGGCGGCGATTCCCATGGACGAAGTGGCGGCCGTCCACGTGGCGGAAAGGCTCTGGTTCTGGCTGAGGATGGCCGCTGGGCCGGAAAGGTTGCTCACCGTCGTGGGGGCGTCCAGCACCACCAGTGCGCCGTCGCTGGAGGAACTGTTCAGCAGCCCTGCGCCGTTCTGCGCCCGCAGGTTGACATAAAACCGCTGGCCCGCTGCAAGCGACAGGCCCGTAAAGGTGGTGCTGGTCAGGCCGGTGACGTCTTGCCAACCGGCTAGGTCAGTGGCCCCGGCGCTCAGTCCCAGACTGGCAGAAAGCTGCGTCACGCCCGATTCGGCATCAGTCACGGTGGTCCAACTGGCCGACACCACGCCCGACAGGCCCCAGGTGTCCACATCCGCCCCCGCGCCATCGTTCACCTGGGTGAGGACCGGTGCGGTGGTGTCCACCGTGATGCCGTCGGTGGTGGCGGTCGCCCCCACGAGACCGGCGGCGTTCAGCGTGCGCACGGTGACGAAATAAGTCTGGCCCCCTGTCAGCGAAAGCCCCGTCACGTTCAGCGAAGTGGCTGTGCCCATGCTGGTGAAGGGAGCCACCTGCGCGCCACCCGCAGTGGTGCCGATGGAGTAGCTGTATTCCGTAACGGAGGACTCGGCGTCGGTGGCCGGGCTGAAGCTGAAACTCAGCGCTGTGGTGCTGGTGGTGAACGCACTCCCGTCGGTCAGTCCGCTCACCGCCGAGGGGGCCGTGGCGTCTACCAACACGCCATTGGTGCTGCGGGTTGTGCCCAACAGACCTGATCCGTTTTGCGCCTGAACATTGGCGTAATAGGTTTGCCCGCCGGTGAGGGACAGGCCGGTGAAGGTGCGGTTGGTCACCAGCCCCACGCTGGTGCTGGCCACCACGTTGGTTCCTCCCGGCGTGGTCCCCACACTCACGAAGTAGCCCGTCACCCCGCTGTGGGCGTCGGTGGCGGCTGACCAGTTGACCGAAAGGCTGCTCAGCGACGTGCTGAAGGCAATGTCTGCCCCCGCGCCGTCATTCACTGCGGTAGATGCGCCGGGAGGCGAAGCATCGCGCAGCACGCCGTTGGTGGTGGCCACCGGCCCGGTCACGCCCAGGCCATTGACGGCCCGCACGCTCACGTAATAAGTCACGCCATCGCTGAGTGAAAGGCCGCTGGCGCTGGCGCTGGTGTTAAGCCCCACGCTGGTGGTGAGCGCCATGTCGCTGCCGCCCGGCGTGGTGCCGATGCTGTAGCTGTATCCCGTGATGCCGCTGGCCCCGCCCGTGGCGGCTGTCCAGTTGGCCATGAGGGTGCTGGCGCTGCTGGTATAGGTTTCATCGGCCCCTGCGCCGTCATTCAGGGCGCTGACGGCAGAGGGGGTGTTGGTGTCCACCGTGATGCCGTTGGTGCTGGCGAGGGGCCCCCGGCTGCCCGCAGTGTTGAGGGCCAGCACGTTGACGTAATAGGTGACGCCATTGGTGAAAGTTCCTGCAATGCCTTTTTCGGTGAGAAGCCCCACGCTCTGGCTGGCCACGGTGTTGGTCGCGCCCGGTGACGTGCCCACGCTCACTTCATAACTGGCCACGCCGCTTTCGGCATCGGTGGCCACGCTCCAACTGGCGCTGAGCGTGGTGGTGCTGGTCTGGAAACTGCCGCTGTCGGTGAGCGCCCCCACGGCAGAGGGGGCCGTGGCGTCTACGATGATGCCGTCTGTGGTGGCGGCGCTGCCAGTAATGCCCGCGCCGTTCACCGCTGCCACGTTGACGTAATAGGCGCCGCCGTTGGTGAATGCGCCTGCGATGGCCGCGCTGGCGAGAAGCCCCACGCTCTGGGGGGCCACGGTGTCGCTGGCTCCCGGCGATGTGCCCACACTGACCACATAATCCGTGACGCCGCTCTCTGTGTCGGTGGCGGCGGCCCAACTGGCGCTGATGGTGGTGGTGCTGGTCTGATAACTGCCGCTGTCGGTGAGGGTGCCCACGACACCGGGAGCCGTGGTGTCTACCGTGATGCCATTGGTGCTGATGAGTGAACCGGTGAGGCCCGCGTTGTTCACCGCCGCCACGTTGATGTAAATGGTCATGCCACTGAGCAGGTTGAGTCCCGAAAAGGCGACGCTGGCGGCCAGCCCTACGCTTTGGCTGACCACGAGGTCATCCAAACCCGGCGAGGTTCCCACGCTCACCTCATAGTCGGCCACGCCGCTTTGCGCGTCGGTGGCGGCGGTCCAACTGGCCGAGACCGTGGTGGTGTCGGTTTGATAACTGCCGCTGTCGGTGAGGACGCCCACGACGCTGGGGGCGGTGGCGTCAACCAATATGCCGTCGGTGCTGGTCACACTGCCCGTGAGACCCGCGCCGTTCACCGCCGCCACGTTGATGTAATAGGTGACGCCGGTGGAATAGCTGCCCGCAATGGGGGTGCTTGTCACCAGCCCCACGCTCTGGTCGGCCACGGTGTCGGTCGCGCCGGGGGTGGTGCCCACACTCACCACATAATCCACCACGCCGCTCTCGGCGTCCGTGGCAACGGTCCAACTGACGTTGAGGTTGGTGGTGCTGGTGGTGTAGAGACCGTCATCGGTAAGGGAACCCGCCGCCGTGGGGGCCGTGGTGTCCACCAGAATCCCGTCCGTGCTGCTCACGGAGCCGGTGAGACCCGCGTTGTTCACCGCCGCCACGTTGACGTAATACGTCACGCCATTGGTGAAACTGCCCGCAATGGCCGCAGCCGTCGCCAGTCCCACGCTCTGGCTGGCCACGGCGTCGGTTGCGCCGGGCGACGTGCCCACGCTGACCTCATAACTGGCGATGCCGCTCTGGG
>CAYJOG010000098.1:0-8554 GCA_964371695.1 uncultured bacterium | reverse complement strand
GGCCGGTCCCCCCAAAACCCCCGGGGGGGCGGTTGGGGCGGGGGTTTTTGGGGGGTGGTACCCGGGGGGGGGGGGGGTGTGGCCACTGGCGGGGTGGGTGGGGGAGAGGGCTTGATGGAAGGCTTGGGCGACGTGGCGGCGACCGGTGCAGGTTTGGTGATGACCACCGGGGACGGCTTTGGCTTGGGTGGAATTACCCGCACCGAGGCGCTGAGAGGCAAGGCGGCCTGGGGTGGTTTTTTTATGATGGCTGAAGCGCTCACCGTGGCAGTGGGTTTGGATGCGGCCACGGGCTTTTTTGTGACGGCGGTCGGTGTGATGGATTTTGCCGCTGCCGGAGGCGGCTTGGGTGGGGATGTTTTGGCCACAGGAGGCGGTGTTTGGGTGGCCGGTTGAAGGGGCAGCAACACCGAGGGCGATTTGGCGGGGGCAGCGGGGGCGGGTTTGGGTTTGAAGGACTGCATGGGTTGCAGACCCGGCCCCGACGACTGGGGCACCGCCCAAAGTGGCGCGGCGCCCAGGCAGAACACCCCGCAAAAAAACAGACGCAACGCCCGCACCCCTTTCAGCGCTTTCATCGGGGCATTGTAGAAGCCATATCCAGAAGAGCCTGTTTATAAAGTCCGTCGTGGACTTTATAAACCCAACGCTTTCAGGGGCAAAGCCCCCCGGCGCGGATCATGGCGGAGGCTCCTCAAAGGCTTTCACGAGCCACACGGTGGGTTGTTCGGCTGGGTCGGCCTTGACCAACGTAAGTGGCGTAAAACTCGGCAAAGAGGTCATCCTCATCGGGAGCAAATTCAACCTTGGCCAGGAACATCGGTCCTTCGTCGAGATCTTCTACCCATTCCCCGATATAGGGGTCTTCCTCAATGGCGTTTCGTGCGGCGATGTTGGCCGCTTCGACAAACCAGTCCTCCGTAACAATGCGCCGAAGAGAGGGTTCCCAGAAAGTGGTTTGAAGGAAATTAAAGTCCACGGGGGGCTGGGACTGGCCGTTAAGCCTTTTTTACCGATCTCCTTGGCAATTATCCCGGGCCTGTTTTCGGGCGACGTTGGAGATGCCTTCACGGCCCACACTCACGGTGACCGGCTTTCCGTTCGGGGCGGAAACCTGAGTTCTGATCACCGTTTTTGCTTTGGACTTGGGAGCAGGCACAGTGTCATTTTATCACAAAACCGGTTTACCCCTTAGAACCTGTTTGAAAAGTCCATCGTGGACTTTTCAAACCCAACGCCTTCAGGGGCAAAGCCCCCTCGGCGTGGCGAAAACCTCAACTTTTTTAAAGTTTCGGCTTTCGGGTACGGTCGCTATCGCCTTTGCTCGGCCAGATGCCCCAATGGGCATCTGGAAAGACTCCTCGCAAACTCATGTCCACGAGCGCCTGTCCAAAGTGGGCGATGTTTCACATAACCCACTTTTCAAACAGGCTCTAAGCAGGGTGTTTCTCAACACCCTGCTACGGGTCGTGTGGCGCAAGGCGGAGCATCGCTGTAGAAGCCATCTAATGAATGTCAAAGAGATGGCTTCTGGCAGGCCTGGATGGCCTGCCCCGAAAACCGCAGGGTTGAAAACCCGCAGGTTTTCGCGCTCGTGGGTGGAATTCATTTCCGCCCACGGCGGTCGAATAAATCCATGGAGGGATTTATGAGATGAGTTCTAGAAGCCCCTGCTTTTTGGGCTAGACTTCCGCCCATGGATGATCCCAAACCGACTCGGCCCTCGTTGTGGCCCAACGCGCTGTTCATCGGTTTTTCCACCTTCACGCTTTTGCTGGCGGCGCTGATTGGTGCGGGCAAGGGTTGTGGTGGTGGTGAGCAGCAGGAAATCGCCCAGTCCGGCGGCAAGGATTTTGTGGGTGTGCTGCGGGTGGAGGGCGTCATCACCAGCGGTGACGGCGGAGGCGGGCCTTTTTCGGACCCCTCGGCGGGCAGCGATGGCATCATCAAGCTGCTGCACACGGCAGAGAAAAACCGCCACCTCAAGGGCCTGCTGATTCGCATCAACAGCCCCGGCGGCAGCGCCCCCGCCAGCGAAGAAATCCACGCCGCGCTGACCCGTTTCAAAGAGACCACCCGCAAACCTGTGGTGGTGTCCATGGCCGACGTGGCCGCCAGCGGGGGGTATTACATCGCCGCGCCCGCCGACCGAATTTTCGCCAACCGGGCCACCTTCACCGGCTCCATCGGCGTGATTTTTCCCATTCTGCAATATGGCGAACTGTTGAAGAAAATCGGTCTGGCCGACGGCACCATCACCAGCGGCAAATACAAGGACATCGGCAACCCCAGCCGCCCCATGACCAAAGAAGAACGCCAGATGCTGCAAACCATGAGCGATGAGGTACACCAGCAGTTCATTGACGCGGTCTATGCGGGCCGCCGCAAAAAACTGACCATGAAGGAACTCAAGGCCGTGGCCGATGGGCGCATCCTGACCGGCGCGCAGGCCCAAAAAGTCAAGCTGGTGGATGAAATCGGTTCTTACCACGACGCCGCGAAGGCCATCGGCGAACTGGCGGGCCTGGGGCCGGAACCACTCCTGAAACCCTTGCGCCGCCAGCCCAGTTTTTTTGAAGGGCTTTTTGGAGAGTTGCGCATGAAGCCTCCGACGCCCCTGGCCGCCCTGCCCACGGACCCCTTCAGTCTGGCCGCCGCCACGTTGTTGCTGGCGCGGTTGCCCGGCGCAGTGGGGCGTTAAGCATTTTGTGAGTCAGGCTTCGCGACAACCGCCACCGCGCCTTTTCCTGGCCAGCGCCTCGCCCCGGCGGCATCAGTTGATCCAGATGATTGCGCCGGAGGCGGTGATTGTGAAGAGCGCCTTTGAGGAACCTCCATTGCCCGCCGTGCTGCACCAGCCCAGCCGCACACTGCAAAACCTGGCGCTGAACAAGGCCCGCCACGCCCACCTGCCCGCCGGGGCGAGTGGCTGGGTGGTGGGGGCCGACACCGTGGTGCTGCTGGGCAAAACCCCTCTGGGCAAACCCACGGGCCGCCAACAGGCTCAGGAGATGCTGCGCACCCTCAGCGGCCAGTGGCAAACGGTTTTCAGCGCCGTGGCGGTGTTGCCCCTGCCGGGTGGCCCGGCCCAGACCGGTGTGGAGCGCACCCGCGTGTGCTTCAGAAACCTGAGCGAGGCGGAGATCACCCGCTACCTCAAAAGCGGCGAGTGGACAGACAAGGCTGGGGCCTATGGGGCGCAGGGGCTGGGGGCGGCGCTGATAAAAGAGGTGCGCGGCTCGTGGAACAACGTGGTGGGCCTGCCGGTGGCGCTTTTGGCGGCGCTCCTTGAAGAGGCGGGATTCCCCCTCCGATCTTGATACAATGCCCCCCGCGTGACCCAGCACCACGACGATCTGAAGCGCATTTTTGACGCAGTGTATGGCCTTCACCCCATGGGCGCGGTGATGTATGGCGTGGATAACCGGGTGATGTTTGTCAACGACATGGCCCGTGCGCTTTATTGCCAGAACGTGCCCCTGGGCAGTGTGCTGGAGCACGCCGTGATGGCCCCGGGTCGCCTGCAGGGCGACCTGCTGGAGCTGGCCAAACGGGGCATACCCATCACGCTGGCCCCCTACGAACTGGTGCCGCCATCGGGCTTCATGCAGGAAGAGCAGGACAGCCACTGGCTGCGGGAATACTTCAACCCCGTGCTGCACCCCGAAACCCGCCAGCACATCGCCCTGGTGTGCCTGATTGAAGACTGCACCATTGACGTGTTCCGCGACATGGCCCTGAAGCAGGCCATGATTTACATCCGGGAAATGGGCAACGCCAGCCCGTTTTTTCTGGTGGTGGTGGATCAGCAGCAGGAAATCCAGACCACCAACCAACTGGCCGAGGTGCTGAGTGGTTACACTCAGGCCGAAATGAAGAGCCAGAACTTTTTGCAGATGATGATCGCCGAAGAAGACCAGATGACCATGGGTCATTTTTTGCTGGACATTCAGACTGGCGAGGCCGATGCCACGGTGGAGTGTCCCCTATTGGGCAAAGACGGCAGCCGCCTGACCCTGCGCTGGCGCTATGCCCTGGTGCCGGACATCGGCACGGAACTCAAACAGGTCATGCTCATCGGCCAGTATGTGGGCCAGGGCAGCCTGGGGGGGTAGGTGTTCGTCGTGGGGCCATTTCGCTGATGAACAGGTCCGTGGTGGTGCTGGCCGTTGTGCTGCTGTGCAGCGGGGCAACCTGCGCGGCCCAACCTTCTCAGCCCTTCCGCGCCCGGTTGATGCTGACCAAATCCGACGCCGACACGCAGTTCATCCGCCGGGTTTTCATGGATCTCATGACGGCGCTTGAGGGCAGGTTGAAACAGCCTTTTGACATCAGGATTCAGGCGGGGGCCAGGCAATATCTTCCGGTGTTGGAGAAGGGGGACTTTGATCTGGTGTTCTCCGATGACTCCAATGTTTATCTGAACGCCAGAGAGAAATGGAAAGTAGAGCCGCTGGTAATGCCCTTGATGTTCGAGGGGTCCATGCCCGTGTGTCTGTACGTCAAAAAAACAGGGCCCATTCGCCGCCCGGCTGACCTGGCAGACAAAAGGGTCATGATGCTGGGCACAGAGTTGTATTACGCCATCCTGGCCGACATTTTGGGCAAAAGTCCCATACGGGTGCTGGGAAGACTACAGACGGTGGAGGTGGCGCAGTCGGGACTGCTGGCCTTGAGTCTGGACCAAGTGGACGGCGCACTGGCCAACAAGGTGGTGTTTCGGTTCACGGAAACCACCAACCCTGGGGCGGTGAAAAATCTGAGGGAACTGGCCTGCGGCCCCATCGTGCCCATTCCGCCCTATTTCGTGAAACCGGCGGTTTCGAAACAGACGAAGGAAAAAATAATTGAGATGCTTCTCAGCGCCAACACCAGCCCGGACTTTCCTGAGTTCCGGCGCATGGCCCAAGCGGCCAACATAAGGTTGGTTAAAACCGGCCCAGCCTTGTATGAACCTTTGCTGAATCTGGAAAAAAAGGCCAGGAAAAACGGCTATTTTCAGGATTACAAGATCTTCAAGAAGTCGATGCAGTAAGGCGTGAAGCCCCTGGTTATTCGCCAGAATCCTTCCGCGCCTGCTCCGCCAGTGTCACCAGCGCACGGGCGCTGCGGCCCAGCGCCCCCGGCTCGCCCAGTTTTTCCCGCACGCTCAGCAGCCCCTGGCTGGTGGTTTCCCAAAGCGTCTTGTCCCGCAGCCAGCCGTCCAGATGCGACAAAATCTGTTCTGGTGAGCAGTCCTGCTGCAGCAGTTCCGGGGCCACCTCTCGCCCGGCCAGAATATTGGGCATGCCCACAAAGGGTTGTTTCACCAGCAGGCGATAAATCGCGGCTTCAATCCAGCCCACTTTGTAAATAATGGCCATGGGGGTGCCCATCAGCGCCGCTTCCAGCGTCACGGTGCCGCTGCACGCCGCCAGGGCGTCTGTCCCGCCAAAAAAATCGGCCTTCTCACCCCAGAACAGCCGCACCCGTCCGCCGGTTTGCGTCGCAAAGTTTTCCAGCACCGCCCGTTGAGACTGACGGGCGGGCATCAGCACAAAATCCCACGCTGGCCGCCGGGCCACCACCTGTGCCAGCACCGGCAACAGACGCCGCAACTCATCGCCCCGGCTGCCGGGCAACAGGCCTACCAATGGTTTTTCGCCGCCCCCCAGCCGGGCCCGCCGCGCGGCGCGGGGTTCGTCCAGGGGGTAGCGATCCAGCAGGGGATGTCCCACGGCGGTGTGGGCCACACCCGCCATTTCATAAAACTCCTTCTGAAAAGGAAACGTGAGCAGCGCGTGGACACCGTACTCCTTGAGAAGCACAAACCGCTTGATGCCCTGCACCCCCCACACCGGCGGGGCAAAAAAATACACCACCGGCACACCGGCCTCCTGGGCAAAGGGCAGTGTGCGGATGTTGAAGGCGCGAAAATCCACCGGCACGTACAGGTCGGGTTTCAGCTCTTTGAGCAGCCGCCTGAGCAGCCGCCGGGCGCGCCAATAGGCAGGCACACGTTTCAGGCCCTGAGTGAGGCCCAGGCTGCCCAGGTCGGTGCTTTGCAGGTGAATCGCGGCCCCCTCGGCGGCCAGGCGCTCGCCCCCAAAAGCGTGTACCTCCACCGGCACGCCCTCCTGTTTCAACTGCTGCACCAGATAGGCAGCGTTGGCGTCGCCGCTGGCTTCACCCGCCAGAAAAAACAGCCTCAGCGGCCGCTGGGGGGTGAAGACAGAAGTTGAGGCGGCGCCAGTCATTTTTATTTTCCTGAAGTTTGAAAACCTTGCGTAGCGGCGACGCCCTCGTCGCCGTATCTGTTTTTATGAGGGTTGGGCGCGACGGGGGCGTCGCGTCTCCTTAGAACCTGTTTTAAAAGTCCGTCGTGGACTTTATAAACTTACCGCCAGCGGGGGCAAAGCCCCCTTGGCGGGCAAAAGCCTCAGTGTTTTCAACACTTCGGCTTTTGAAGCGGGCCATCCATGGCCCGCAAGAGCCTGTTTCTATTACACCATGTTTCGCATGGTGTAATAGAAACAGGCTCTCAGTAAAAAAACGTTCATGTGCTCAGGTTTGAACATCCACTTGGCCGCGGAAATCGGCCAGCTCCGGCACGAAGGTGGTGTAGGCCCCCAGGGCAGATTGCGCTGCGGGCACATCCTGCGCCGAACGCAGCAAAACCCAGGCGTTGCCGCCGCCGCCCGCCCCCAGGGGTTTGAGTACCAGCAGGCGCTCGCCCAGGGCGGTTTGCATCTGGTCGTAGACCTCGTGGCCAATGGCCGGGTGCAGGGCCAACTGACCGGACACGTTTTTTTTCACTCCCGCCACCAGGGCGGCTTCGTCCTGGTTCATCACGGCGTGTACGCAGGCCTTCACGGCGTCGCGGATCACCTGCATGGCGTCGTGGGTGGGCACATGGTCTTCGGCGTAGCGGCGAGACACCTCGCCCACCACGTCGCCACTCACGCGGTTGTGGCCGGTGACCACCACCAGCGAGCGGGTCAGTAGATTTTTCAGAAACGGCTCGGACATGGCCAGGTGCAGAATGTTTTCTTCTCCCCGGCTGAACCGCTGCCCCAGAAAGCCCCCCAGGCAGGCGGCGATGGGGTCTTGCCAGCCTGCGGCGTGGCCCAGTTTTTCCACTTCGATTTTGCGGGCTTCCACCGCTGCGGCCAGCGGGCTGCACGCCACGCCGCGCAGGGCGTGGTGCAGCATCACCAAGCCGCCCAACAGCGCGCCGCTGGAACCCAGCCCCGCGCCGCCGGGCAGGTCGGGCGTCACGCGGATCAACACGCTGGGCCAGGGGCCGAACACCTCGCCCACGGCCTGGGCGGCCCGGCAGGCAAAAGGGGCGTTCGCATCGGCTGAAAAGGGCGCAGGGGCCTCACCCGCCACGGCCACGGCGCGTTCCTGGGCCAGTGCGGCGTCCAGCGTGATGCCTTTGGCGAGCGACGCAGTGAGCACCACGCCCGGTGTGCCGAAATAAAGCGGCGGCACGTCGGTCCAACCCCCCGCAATGTCAATCCGGTAATACGTCCTGACGCTGGTCTGGCTCATCGGCTGGCTCCTTCCATGTTGGGCTCGCGGGTGTCCAACGACAAAAGCACCGGCGGCAGCCACGCGGTGACCAGCAGAAAGAATCGGTAGGCGTTGGTGGCGGTGAGGGACATGGCCAGAGCGTAATCGGTGGGCCAGAGTTTAGCGGCCAACAGCAGAAGTCCCAGCCCCCAGGCATAAATCACCAGCCAGGGGCGGGAATGGGGGCGGCCCGAAAGGGCCCGCAGGCCGTGGGCCACGCCCATGCCCCCCGCCGCGCCCAGGCTGATGTAATACAACAACCCCAGCAATTGTCTGAAAAATTCCTGCAACCACGGCGCAGGCAGGCGAAAAAGCACCAGCGCCACCGCCAGGGCCGCCACGGCGCACAGGCCCATGCGGCTGCCCACGCTGCCCCGTCGCCGCCAGAAGTCTGCTCCGCCTCCCGCCATGGCCAGGGCCGCCGCCAGCAGGCCCAGGTGCCCCCCCACGGGCCAGGCGGGCCACAACACCATCAGCGGCAGCGCCGCCAAGTGCAGCCACAGGAACATGAATGACCCCTGGCTGAGGGCGTCGCGGGCCGAAAAAGTCTCGGTCAGCTCCGCGCCATAGTTCAGTTGCGGCATGGGGGTAGTGTAAAAAACTTATGCTCTTCCGGCGGGAAATGAGGAGGCTTTCTCTTTACACCCGCTCCCCTTTATGGGGAGAGGGCTGGGGTAATGGGTGCGGGTGGGCATTTGGGAGTGCGGCAGCATCAGTCGGCTGCCGCAAGACAAAAGTCTGGACACCGATTGTGGGCGAACCTTTTGTGAAAACAGGGCGCTGCCGCGCCCCCGCCATGGAGCAAGGCAATGCCTTGCGACCGCCGCGAAGCGGCCCGGTGGTGGGGTTGGAGAAAAACACACCCTGTTTGGCATCGGCTTTGTTGGTGAACCCCTCACCCCAACCCTCTCCCCATAAAGGGGAGAGAGGACAATGTTGCGGGGCAGGGTGGGGGAGCGGGGGACGGGATTCGCCCTTCGTGGCACGGGCCGGGGGGGCG